>NZ_CAWMRY010000027.1:0-69785 GCF_963870295.1 Aeromonas sp. ANP5
ACACTGATATCCGGAATTACTGGGCCAGCGCCTTCAGCTGTGCCTTGTCGGGAGGATTGTTCCAGTCGATGGGACCGTGGGTAAAACGGTACTGCAACCGTGGCAGGCTGGTCTCCAGCCACTCTTCCCGAAAATAGGCATAACCCTGATCCCAATCCGGATCATTGGCCCAACCGCTCTGCAGGAAGTAGAGGCGAGTCCCCTGCCCTTCCGGCACAAAGCGCAGGCAAACCTGGGTCTTTTGCTGGCGGATATGGGGTAGGCTGGGCGGGAAATTCCAGCTGAAACTGAGCAAGTCATAGGGCATGACGGCCATGACCCGGCACCCTTCACTGCCACGTTCACCCAGCGGGGCATCAGGCCTGAAGTAGATCTCGAAAGGACCATTCGGTTCGGCCACCATCAAACATTCGGGAGCCAGAAAACTGCGCAGACCGCTTTCGGTAGTCCAGGCGTGCCAGACATCGTCTATATGCGCCGGAACAAAAATGTTGCCTTCAATCAGTTTATTGTCCATAAATCAGCGATCCTCAAGCCATCCATACAAGGGACTCCGGCAGTATAGCCCCATGGCAAATACAATGGACAGTGCTTAATCACACCCTTGTCATTTGCATCGATTAACCTGCCGCTGTGCAGCTGCCTCAATGAACATTGGCTTGATCCGGGAGGGCATCATGATCCGGCTCATGGAAGAACACGACATTCCCCAACTGGCCCGGCTGTTTTTAAAGAGCCGCCGCCACACCTTTCACTGGGTCGATCCCGTCCGTTTCCAACTCGAGGATTTCGAGGAACAGACCAAAGGTGAACAGGTGTGGGTAGCCGAACAGGGGGGCAATATCTGCGGCTTTATCGCCATCTGGCAGCCCGATCACTTCGTCCATCACCTCTATGTGTCAAGCGACTGGCACGGTCAGGGGATAGGACGCGCCCTGCTGGAGCGGGGCCTCGCTGATTCGCCGCACGGCTCGCTCAAGGTTGCGACCCGCAACACGGCGGCAGTAGCCTTCTACCATCGGCTGGGCTGGCAAAACAGTGATGAGACAGGCCACTGCGAGGTCACCGGCCCCTGGTGCAAGTTGCTTAGAAGCTAGCGGGACGCCCGGCAACTACGCTTTGTGGTTGAACAGGCACCAGCGGTGCCGGGGGGAAGAACCAGCGGTAGAGATCGAACCAGCCATCTCGCTGGGCAATCACAACCTCATGCACCGGATCGCGCTGGAAGATCGCCACCTTGTTTTCGGTCAGCGGCACCCAGGCATAGTTGACCAGCGCATATTGCGACTGGATCAGGTTGTACTCATTGAGATAGGAGTCATCGTTACCCGATTCGTGCAGTTGGGTACGACTGTCGATGAGGTAAACAAGCTGGTTGAAGAAGGTAAGTTGAAAACCGGTCACTCGCCACTTCTCTCTGGTCGCCTCCTCCTCTTCGATCACGGTGATTTTGCCCCAGCGGCACACCCCGTGATAGTTAACTCCATTGGCTGACATTTTCAGGTCGTAATGGCAGCCCAGACTGTTGATCAACATCCCGACCACAAACAGCAGCACGACAAGCAGTGGCAACAGCAGCAAGGTATTTTTCAGCGTTCGTTTCATCAGAGATCCCTTACAGCGTTTTTTCGAGCTCTTTATAGGAGAGCACGCGAACCTGGTGGCCGGAGACCAGCACCAGCGATGCCGGTTTGACTGGTGGCACATCGCTCCGTGCCTCCATCTGGCAAACAACGCCGGTCGGCGAGTCGGTGCAGTGCACATGGAGCCACTCGAAATGGAGATAGCTGGCGACAAACACCACCAGCACAACCAGTAGCAGATTAACGTATATCAGGCCCCTTGCCAGCATTGGCCGCCCGATACCGCTGAGAAAGGCAAGTTTGGCGCGCTCACCAAAAGAACGGGGAGCAGCAGGCTCTTTGATGACCTCGTGGTCGGAGCTTGGTGATGTCGACGGTGGCTGCGCAGCCGCTGCAGGCGTGGGCTCGCTCATCGGCTCGGGCAAGGGCTCACTCTCTGTTGGCAGTGCCTTGCCGTAATAGCTCTTCATCTTGCAGTTCAGATGCAGGGAGTACCCTTTTTTCGGGGTACTTCTGATATCCAGCGTCTGGGGGGATGAGGTGAAGTGGCGACGAATATTGGCGATGGCCACGTTCAGGGAGTTGGGGCTGATGGGGCGACCCAACCAGCCGATTTCGAGCAACAGATCCTTGTCGCACACCTCGTCATGGTGATCGAGCAGATAGCTGAAAATGAGGCTCTCTGCCGATGACAAGCGCACCACCCGGGCGCTTTGCAAGTTGTCCTTGTCGGCACAGAAGATCAGCTCTCGCCTTTTGACATCAAAGACATAATCACCGAAGTGATAGGCTGATATGTTATTGCCTGGCGCAACCCCCGTCATACCAACCACCTGTTATTTGCATTCATCATGAAGAAGATGGGATTCCACACCTGATAAAGCCAGATGGCGGCTCAGGACTCGCTGTAATTAAACGAAATTCTAAAGGGTCGGGATCAGCGGCACAATAGATGCAGGCAGGCATGAGCGGGGAAAATGAAAATATGCGTCCAGCGCTGTCGGACAGCATATCGGGCAGAGCATGATGCGGCGAGTTTCGCCTATCGCGGCCACGCCAATCTCAGCTGAACAGTGACATGGGCATGACGAAAAGCGCTGCTGGACAAGGCCCCTTGCCCCTCACAACATCTCGCCGCACTTCACAATAAAGGGAACCTTGCATGCCCCGCAGGATGATCCAACGGGGCGAAGTGAACTGACTAGACCCGAAACTGCTTGAGCAGGGTGTCGAGCTGGGCCGACAGCTGCCGCAGATCACTGCTGGCTTCGGCAACCTGTGCCACTCTGGCCGCACTCTCGCTGTTGAGCGTCGCAATCCGGTTGACACTGTGGCTGACCGCTTCCGCCACCGAGTGCTGTTCTTCCGATGCCTGGGCGATATACATGTTCATCTCGCGGATCAGGCTGACCTGATTTTTAATTTTCTCCACCGATATCTGCACATCTGCCGCCTCGATGCCAGCGCGGGATGCCTTCTCCTGACTCTGTTGCATGCCGGCACCGACATTCTGGGTCGCTTGCTGCAACCGCTTGATACTGGCGCTGATCTCCTCCGTCGACTGGCGAGTACGGCCCGACAAGGTGCGTACCTCATCCGCCACCACCGCAAAACCGCGCCCCTGATCACCCGCCCGCGCCGCCTCGATGGCCGCATTGAGGGCAAGCAAATTGGTCTGCTCGGCAATGCCGTTGATCACCTCGATGATGGTGCCAATGCTGCTGCTCTCGGTCGAAAGGGTGCGCATCAGGGTGGCGACCCGCTCCACCTCCCCCACCAGTTGATGGATGGCCTCATTGGCATGGCCCGCCAGATTGTAACCCTGCTCCACATAGAGGTTGGCCTCATCGGTAGCGCCAGAGGTTTTCACCGCATTGCCAGCCACTTCCTGCACAGCCTGACTCATCTCGGTGATGGCGGTAGCGACCTGATCCAGCTCGGATTGCTGGGCGTCACTGCCTACCCGGGTATCTGCCGAGAGGGAGTCGCAGAGTTCGGCGGTTTGCAACACACCGGCAGAGAGCTCGTTGATCTCCGCCACCATCTCCTGCAACTTGGCAATAAAGTGATTGATGTTGGTGGCCAGCGCGCCCATCTCATCCTGGCGGCTGATCTTCAGACGCCGGGTCAGATCCCCCTCTCCTTTGGCCAGATCAAACACCGCCTGATTCATCTGATGGAGCGGCCTGAGCACATTGCGATGAATCAACACCATCAGCAACGCGATGATGCAGAGATCGAGCACCAGGATCTGCCAGACGGTGGTGATCAACTGCTGGCGCAGTTGGGCCTGAATGGCAGCATCACTGGTTTGCACCAGCAATCGGGCCACTGTGTTTTTCTGGCCGCTGTCGTCATAGACCAGATCATACCCCCCGTAGGCAGACACATCGGCAGGCATGGCTGTCACGGGGGCAATGTCCCCCGCCGAATCACGGGCAAACCCGGCCACCAGCTTGTCCTTGTTGACCACCAGCAAAGCACTCAGGATATCGGCCGCCAGCTCGGACTTGAGCGATGCCTCGATGAAAGCCGATTCATAATTCCACAGCGGGCCGGGCAGGGAGAGCTGCAGCCGGCCGATGGCCTGTTCGACCAGCGCACTCTGTTTACTGTAGCTCTCCGCCCTGACCGCGTTGTAGTTGTAAGCGCCAAACAACACCAGTAGCAGACTCACCGACAGGGAGGTCAACACGGCAATCCTGAACGTCAGACTTTTCCAATCCATGGTTTCCTCCCGGTTTTACGGCAGCCGGCGCAGTGCCATTGAGCGGCACTTGCTATTGGTACTGTTACTGGTACTTGGCATTGATCTTGTCGATGGTGCCATCCGCCTTCATGGCTGCGAGGATCTCGTTGAGCTTGGTGATGAGCTCATCGGGCGTATCCTTGTTAAACGCCAAGCTCATCTGGGTTTCCTTGAACACGAAGACCGGCTTGGGTGAGGCCACCTTCTCCTTGCTGGCCAGATAGGGGGCCAGATACTGGCCGGTAGCCCAGAGATCGATGCGACCTGCCTCCAGTTTTTTCACGTTGGCGGTATCGTTGGCCGCCAGCTGCAACTTGGCAAATCCCTGGGCCTTGAGATATTCGGCGGCCGCATCACCGTTATAGCCACCCACCGAATACTGCTTGGCATCTTCCAGCGACTTGACCGTGATATTGGCGGTCGAACTGGAGAAAAATACCCAGTTGTTATTGACCAGCGGCCCTACCCACTTGAACAGTGCTTCCCGCTCCGGAGTGCGGGTCGTGGAGTAGAGGGCGGTATTAGGAGTACCGAGGGTATCTTCGTACGCCCGTTTCCAGGGCATCAGGGTCAGCTTGTATTCGACTCCAGCACGCTTGAACAGCTCTTCGACCACCTCGGTCGACAGCCCGACAATCTTGCCCCCCTCCCCCTGCATGTTGAATGGCGGGTAATCCTCGGTCATCACGTTCAGTGGCGCAGCCTGAACAGCGCTTATCGCCATCATGGAAGAGACTGAAAAAATTGCACTTTTCCACAGCAGTTGATAGTTCATTGCAACCTCGCTTTGCTTGCCATTCATCCCTGAACATCCGCCGTTACCGATGGCGGTGCACGTCTGACCCGCTGGGGTCATGCCGGCTTTCACGGCTCGCCGCCCACCCATGTGCAGCAGCAAACAGATCCGGATTTTGCCTGTGCGCAACGAAACGCAACCGGCGAGGGAGGCTCACAACAAATCGAGGAAGAAACATGCCAGGGCAGCATAAGGGGAGTGCGGAGTGGGGCGGATAAGCCTCTGCCATACAACAGCGCCGTGGCAAAGAAAAAGCGCATCGTTTTATGACAGGGGTCTGGGAGAGAAATGATAGAAAACGCCAACATCCATTTTCCCATACTGCTCGAGGAGACCTCAGAGCCAAACCTGTCCTTTAGCTAAGGTCACGAAAAGAGATACGTCAAATGAGAATGCTAACCCCCTCATCTGCTTCCAAATTAGATTCCAGATGAGCTCCGTCGAGCCACAAAGTGGCGCTAGATACCCGAAAAACAGAAGGCCACCGCGAGGTGGCCTTCTCCAAATCAACGATAAACGTCTGGTGGAACTCAGTCCTTGGCCGCGTCCATCACACCTTCTTCGGAGTGCGCAGGCAGGATCAGGTTGAGCAGGATGGCGGCAACAGAGGCCAGGCCAACGCCGGCCAGCGCGAAGTCGCCAATCTTCATCTCCAGCGCACCGACACCGACGGTCAGAGTCACGGCGACGATGGCGATATTGCGTGACAGTCCCAGATCCACCTTGGATTCCACCAGCGTCTTGAGACCGATGGCAGCGATGGATCCGAACAGCAGCAGCATGATACCGCCCATCACCGGCATCGGGATGGAGGTAAGCAGCGCATTGAACTTGCCAAAGAAGGCCAGAATGATGGCAAACACCGCAGCCCAGGTCATGGTGACCGGATTGAAGTTGCGAGTGATCATCACGGCACCGGTCACTTCGGCGTAGGTGGTCACGGGCGGGCCACCGATGAAACCGGCGAAGCAGACGCCGATGCCGTCACCGGCCAGCGTACGGTGCAAACCCGGATCCTTGGTGTAATCCTTGCCAGTCACGCCACCAATCGCCAACACGCCACCGATATGCTCGATACAGGGGGCGATGGCTACCGGCAACATGAACAACGCAGCAGCCCAGTTGATCTCCGGGGTTTCGAAGTGGGGCAGCGCCAGCCAGGGGGCGTTCACCATGCCATCGAAACTCACCTGGCCCATGAACACCGCCGAGACATAACCGGCAATCACGCCGCACAGGATGGGGATCAGCTTGATCCACCCCTTGCAGAACACAGCTGCAATCAGGGTGACCGCCAGCGAGATACCGGCCAGCGTCAGCGCAATCCCCGCAGGTACTACCTGCTCACTACCGGCACGGCCCATCGCCATGTTGCAGGCAACCTGCGCCACAGAAAGACCGATCACCATGATCACCGGGCCAATCACCACGGGCGGCAGCAATTTGTGCACAAAGCCCATCCCTTTTGCCCGGATCAACGCAGCCAGAATGAAATACATGAAACCGGCTGCAAACAGGCCAAACATGGTGGATGGCAATCCCCAGGTCTGGGTGGCGTAGATGATGGGGGCGATGAAGGCAAAGCTGGAACCGAGGAAAATCGGGACCTGGCGGCGGGTGCAGAGCTGGAACAACAGGGTGCCCACACCGGCGCCAAGCAGGGCCATGGAGGGGTTCAGTCCGGTGAGCAGAGGCACCAGAACCATGGCACCGAAGGCGACAAACAGGATTTGCAGCCCGGCGACACTTTGCTTGACTAAGGAAAACATGGATGTCCTTAATTTTTTGATAACTGATGGGGATATTTATCACTTTTCAGTTATCACAAGACTTTTTCAAGGCACAAAATGAACACAAATGCATCACTTTTTACCTTTTACTGCTTGGGAAGGGCATGAAACTGGCTTTTTAGGCGGGATTCGTTGCTACAAGCATCGAGTATGCGATTTTACGCATTATTGTGACGAACGCCAATCGTTTTTCCATCATGTTTATTGTGTTCATGGTCAAAAATGCCACCGCCAAGGGGCGCTCTATAATGGATCCTGTGAATCAAGATGGACAAGGAGTCCCCATGTCACAGCCCCCATTCAAGGCCAGCCAGCGCAGATTGCTGATCGGCTCGGCCATCGCACTCGCCCTGTTTGCAAACCCGTTCAGTTATGATTTCGCCCACAATGAGTGGCAAATGAATCAGGCCTATGCCAAGTCCTGCTTTATCGCCGGCACTCGCATCACGATGGCCGATGGCTCCACCCGCCCTATAGAGACGCTGCGGGTCGGTGAACGGGTGCTGGATCAGCACGGCGGCAGTAACCGGATCCTGGCGATCGAACGGGTCATACTAGGCAAGCGCAGACTCTACGGGATCAATGATCTGCCCCCGTTCTTTACCGCAGAGCACCCTCTGCTGACCACTCGGGGCTGGGCAGCCATCTCACCGGCCATGACACGAACCGAAAACCCGCAACTGGCGGTGCTGCCGCTATTTACCGGCATGCAGATAATGTGTCGCCCCGCACCTGTTATGGTGACGGGCAATCTGGCCCTGCAACCCCAGCCGGAATTACTGCTGGTTGAGTCACTCTGCTGGATCGAGGCATCTCCCACTACCGCACTCTTCAATCTGCTGCTCGATGGCAGCCACAGCTACATCGCCAATGAGCTGATCGTTCACAACAAAGATGGCGATGGTGGCAGTGGGGGCAGCAGTGGTGGAGGCAGCAACAGCGGCGGAGGCAGCAACAGCGGCGGAGGCAGCAACAGCGGCGGAGGCAGCAACAGCGGCGGTGGCAGCGACAGCGATGGGGGCAGCGATGACAGTGGCGGCCAAGGCGAGCATGCCGGCGGAGAGCAGCATGGTGGAGGTGAACGGCATGCTGGTGGAGAAAAACATGCAGGGGGAGAACGCCATGGGGGTGGCCGCGGGTTTGGCAATGGCGTTGATGACAACGGCGTGGATGCGGTCGATGCCAACGGCAACAAGCTCAGAGGCGATGGCACCATCGATGACAACGGCGTGGATGCCATCGATGCCAACGGCAACAAGCTCAGAGGTGATGGCACCATCGATGACAACGGCGTGGATGCCATCGATGCCAACGGCAACAAGCTCAGAGGTGATGGAACCATCGATGACAACGGCGTGGATGCCGTCGATGCCAATGGCAACAAACTCAGGGGCGATGGCACGGTCGATGACAACGGTGTCGATGCCGTCGATGCCAACGGCAACAAACTAAGAGGTGACGGCACGGTCGACGATCGTCAGCAAGTGCTTACCGATGAGCAGGAGCGGGCGCTGCTCAACAACGGTTTTCGCCAACAAGGGCAACCATGATGCGTTATCTGCTACCACTCCTCCTGCTCGGCCTCGCTGGCTGCGCCACGATCGACACCCCGCCGCTTTACCATCAGATGGATAAGGCAGATGTTCAACTGGCCAATCAGGCCCTTGCCAAGGCGCTGGAAACCCGCACCAAAGGGCAGAGCCTCACCTGGTTCAATCCGGCTAACCGTCACTCGGGTAGCGTCACCCCGCTACGCACCTTCCGCCATACCGGCGGGGAGTGGTGTCGCGACTATCGCGAGCAACTCTATATCGGCAAGGCGAGCCAGCAGTGGCAGGATACCGCCTGTCGCAATCAACAAGGGCGCTGGCGGCCATTGCGAACTTAGTGAATGCCACGGGGGATAAACGAAAGGGGGTAGCAGCGCTACCCCCTTGTCATCTTTACCGACCCGTTATCTCGGCGGTGAATATGCGGTTATACCCGACGATAGGGCAGGTAAACCGGCTCCCACATGTGGTTGAGGATATGCTGCTGTAGATCCTGACCGATCAGCGGGTGGGAGGGATCCCGACGCACGATATCCTTGAGCACAGCAGTCGCCACATGCACCGAGATGCTGCGCAGCTCGCGAATGCGGGGATACACGGCTCCTTTCGCCAGGTCCACCTCACTCACGCACTCGGCCAGCGCAAAGGCGGCTGTAGTGAAGACATCGGGTGTGATCTCGCGGAGCTGGCTGACGATGGCCGCCAGACCTACACCGGGGAAGATAAAGACGTTATTGCCCTGCCCGACTCGGAACTCCTGCCCCTCGTAGCTCACATCCTTGAACGGACTACCAGTCGCGACAATGGCTTTGCCCTTGCTCCAGCGGTAGATATCTTCCGGCAGCGCTTCACAGTTGGCGGTCGGGTTGGAGAGCGGGAACACCATGGGGCGCTCGCAATGCTGCAGCATCAGCTGGATGTGTTCTTCCTGGAAGGCACCGCCCGAGCCACTGGTACCCAGCAACACGGTAATGGGCACATGACGCAGCACATCGGCCAGATTGGCCATGCCGGGCACCTCGGTATCCCAGCCCGCCAGCAGCAGCCCCGGCTTGGCGTAACGTCGCTTGTACTCGTCGAGCCCGTCCCGGTTGTCGCACACCAGCCCCTGGGTATCCAGAATGTAGATGCGATCGCGGGCCGCCTGCGGATCCATCCCCTCGCGGATCATCCCCGCGCAGATCTGATCCGCGACACCAACCCCGCCGGCGCCAGCGCCGTAGACCAGATAGTTCTGCTGGCCCAGGGTCTCCCCCTTGACCTTGACCGCGCCTATGATACCGGCCAGCACCACGGCACCGGTGCCCTGAATATCATCGTTGAATGACGGCAGTGACTGCTGGTAGCGGGCCAGATTGTTGAAGGCATTGGATTTGCTGAAGTCTTCCCACTGCAGCACGGCGTTGGGGAAGTGGCGCTTGACCCCCTGCACGAACTTGTCGATGAACTCTTCGTACTCCTTGCCGCGAATACGCTTGTGGGGGCGGCCCAGATACATGGGGTCATCGAGCAGTTTCTGATTGTCGGTGCCCACATCCAGCGCGATGGGCATGCAGCAGGCGGGGTGAATACCGGCCCCCAGGGTATAGAGCGCCAGCTTGCCGATGGGGATGCCCATGCCGCCAACACCCTGGTCGCCGATCCCCAGAATGCCCTGGCTGTCGGTGACGACTATGATGCGGATCGATTTGGCATCGAAGTGACGGGCCTGACTGCCCATGTCATCCACGTTGTCCGGGGTGATGTAGAGGCCGCGCGGCTTCTGGAAGCGGTGGCTGAACTCCTGACACGCCTTGCCCACGGTCGGGGTATAGATGTAGGGAGTCATCTCCTCCACATGGCGTGACAACAGGGCATAAAACAGGGTTTCGTTGCGATCCTGCAGGGCACGCAGGTTCTGGTACTTCTCGATATCGCTGCAAGCGCTCTTGAACCCCTCATACACTCGCTCGAGCTGGGCTTCAAAAGTTTGCACCTGAGGCGGCAGCAAACCATCGAGATCAAAATCGGCCCGCTCCTGTTCGGTGAAGGCCGTGCCCTTGTTGAGGTATCGATTGTTAAGCAGATCAGTGCCAGTCAGTGCAACGGGGCGAAAATCCTGTCCCTGTGCATCTTTCCACAGCAGATATTGTCCGGTAGCCATAGTCATTCTCTTTGATTTACGTGAAATTGCCGTTCGGCAGGAGAGCAAGACTCATAATGAAATCAATCATATGACGTTTACTCGATCGGTTTTGTGAGCTTGGGCATACCCTGCGGCCAAAATAGGCGCCCGGCGGCCCCGACGAGACAAATATCCACGGCAAGGAATGAGACTCATGTTAGCATTGCGGGCAACCCAGCCCCTTTCACCGCATCACAGCCGGGAGTGACCTGATGCCCTCGCCTCTGCCAGCCTGCGTCCCCTTCTTTCTGCCATGCGTCTGATCCCGCTGCTTGCTCTGTGGTTGTTTCTGACCAGCCAGTCGGCTCTCGCCGCTCCGGGCCGGGTGCTCAACATCATCGTGGGTGAATGGCCCCCTTTCGTCTCCGAGCAATCAAAACAGCACGGTCCAGTGGCCCACCTCATCAGCGATCTGTTCAAGGAGGCGGGCTATGAGGTGAAGTTCCACTTCGCTCCCTGGGGCCGGGTCTATTCGCTGGCGGCCAACAGCCAGCTCTACGACGCCACCGCCGTCTGGATGCACAAAACGGAGCGGGAGCAGGATTTTCTGTTCAGCGAAGCGGTGCTGCAGGAGCAGTTTGTCTTCTTCTCCCTCAAATCACGGCAGCTGCAAGCCGAGCACCTTGAGCAGATCATCGGCATGCGGTTGGGGGGCGATATCGCCTACAGCTACGGGCCCGAGCTGGACAAGATGGTGGCCGATGGCAGGGTAACCCAACAGAAAGTCACCGACGTGAAACAGAATTTCGGCAAGCTGCTGCGCGGACGGATCGACCTCTATCCACAAGAGCTGCGAGTCGGTCTGGCCGAGTTGCAGAGCCAGCTCGACCCCGCCAGCGCGGCACTCATCACCCACAGTCAGACCCCTTTTCTGCGCAACGACAGCTTCGTGATGTTCCCGCGCAAGATGCCGGATTCAGCCAAACTGCGGGATCAGTTCAATCAGCAGTTGCAGCAGGCCATCGCCAGCGGACGTTATCAGCGCTACTTCGAACGGCTTTCCCGGGGGGGCTATTAACCTTGGCGAGGCAAAAACAGAGGGGATAAAACAACGGTGGCGGCCCTTTGTGGCCGCCACCTCTGTGATGCTTGTCAGCTGCTGGCTTTAGCCGCTGATGCCCACCTCCAGCTTGAACGGCGTCTTGGCCTTGCTGCTCTCGGCCGCCCCCATCTGGTAGACCCGAATGGTATAAGTGCCCTTGGCGGGCAGGGTTGCCTCAAAGTTGTTCCCTTCCGTAGAGCCGATAAACATCGCCTCCCCCTTGCTGCCCGGCGGCAGAATATTGAAGTAGGGCTTGCCGGTCAGGGTCACCACCATGCTCTGGCCCTTGTTGGCCGTCAGCTTGTAATCGAGGGTCTGGCTACCCTGAATGGTGCCGTTGATAGTCGCCCCTGATTCCCCCTTCTTAAACTGCACCTGCTGGGTCTTGATCCCGTCAGCCGCCTGCGCCACGCCCGCAATACCACCGAAGAGCGCAGATGCACATACCGCTGCCAGCCATGCTTTTCTCATCATTTGTCATCCCTTGTATGAATGGAACCCCTGTTACTGTTGCTCAAGGTGGCCCAAAAAACCATCGCCGTTTGCGGCATCGCTCAATCAATTTGCCATCACGATCGACCCGCCATCAAAAGGGGCGCCGCAGCGCCCCTTCTCTTTACTCTTTGTCGACCATCAGCTTGATTTGCCCGCCTTGGGCTCATCGAGGGTGTGCTTCACCTCTTCATACCAGAGGTCGTGGTGCTCCTTGGCCCAGGTCTCGTCCACCTCGCCGGTCACCATCCCCTCCAGCGCCCCTTCCAGCTGGAACAGACCCATGTAGATATGGAAGATAAAGCCGCAGATAAGGATCAAGGCGCCTACGATATGGATGAAGCTGGCCCACTCCATCTGACGGCGCAGCTGGCCGAAGATGGGGAAGTCGAGGAACAGCCCGGTCGCCACCACAATGCCGCCAAACCAGATGAGCAGCCAGAAGATCGCCTTCTCGCCGCCGTTGGAAAAGCCAGCCGAGGGGTGACTTCCCTTGTGCTTGCCGAGCATGCCACCAAACTTCATGAACCACTGCACATCCACCATGTTGACAATGTTGTGGCGGAACCACTTGATGAGCACCCCCATCAGGCAGAGGAAGAAGAGCGGCCCCACATAGTTGTGGAACACCTTGGCAAACCAGATCCAGTTCTCCCAGACCCCAAGGCTCACCACCGGCTTGATGAAGTACTTGCCATAGATGATGGCCAGCCCCGACCCCGACAGGGTCAGGAACATGGCTGCCGTGGTCCAGTGCAGCGCCCGATCCAGCCTGCTCCAGCGCTTGAGCTTGCGCCCGGTGCGCGGTTTGGAGAGCTTGGTCTGCCCCACCACCAGATACATCAGGCCACACATGGCGAGCGACCCGAAAATGGCGATGGCGCCGAGCGGCGACACCCACTTGGTCTTCACCTCGAACCAGAGCTGGCCCGGCACCGAGATAAGCACTCCGTGCTCCGGCGAGCGGGAGGTGGTCACCCCCTCCTGCCCATCCTTCACCGCCCGCCAGTAATCGGCGCCGGCAAAGCCGACCGCCTCTTTCTCGGCATCGGCGAAACTCGCGGTACTCACCATCAGCAGGGCAGCAAACAGGGCCATTAGCCAGGTTTTCATGCCGCCCCTCCCTGCTTGTTCAGCTTGCTGGCGTCGTGGAACAGCTCATCGCCATTACCCCAGGCCGCATCCTTAGCACCGCGATAGGCAACCCGCTCGCGGAAGATATCGGAGATGACCTGCGCATCCCCTGCCAGCAGCGCCTTGGTGGAGCAGAGCTCGGCACACATGGGCAGCTTGCCCTCGGCGATGCGGTTGGCACCGTACTTCTGGCGCTCCGCCTCACTGTGATCCTCTTCGGGGCCACCGGCGCAGAAGGTGCACTTGTCCATCTTGCCCCGATCGCCAAAGGCGGCGGTCTTCGGGAACTGGGGGGCCCCGAACGGGCAGGCAAACAGGCAGTAGCCACAACCGATGCAGAGATCCTTGTTGTGCAGCACGATGCCGTCGTCTGTGTGATAGAAGCAGTCGGCCGGGCAGACCGCCATGCAGGGGGCGTCGGTGCAGTGCATGCAGGCGACCGAGATGGAGGTCTCCCCCGGCAGGCCGTCGTTGAGGGTCACCACCCGGCGGCGCTGGATGCCCCACTCGAGGGCATCGTCGTTCTCGTTCTTGCACGCCGTCACACAGCCGTTGCACTCGATGCAGCGCTTGGTGTCACACATGAATTTCATTCTGGCCATGGGATCAGGCTCCTACTTTGCGAAAACGGCACAGGGTGACCTTGGTCTCCTGCATCTGGGTGACCGGGTCATAACCATAGGTGGTGACTATGTTGACCGACTCCCCCAGCACATAGGGGTCAGACCCTTCCGGATATTTGGATCGCAGATCCTTGCCCTCGAAGTGGCCGCCGAAGTGGAACGGCATAAAGGCGAGCCCCAGTTTGACCCGCGGGGTCACCAGTGCCTTCACCTTGACCCGGCCCCCTTCCGGCCCCTCGACCCACACATCCTGACCGTCGCGCACCCCGACGTCGTTGGCATCTGCCGGGTTCATCTCGACGAACATCTCCTGCTGCAACTCGGCCAGCCAGGGGTTGGAGCGGGTCTCGTCGCCGCCCCCCTCGTACTCCACCAGACGGCCGGAGGTGAGGATGATCGGGAACTCCTTGCTGACATCCTTCTCCTGCACCGAGGCGTACTGGGTCGGCAGGCGCCACAGGCTCTTCGAATCAGGCCAGGTAGCGTAGTCGGCCAGCAGATCCCGGCGCGGGGTGTAGAGCGGCTCGCGGTGCTTGGGCACCTGATCCGGGAAGGTCCACACCACGCAGCGCGCCTTGGCGTTGCCGTAGGGGACGAAGCCGTGCTTGATGGCGACCCGCTGGATACCGCCGGAGAGATCGGTCTTCCAGTTCTTGCCCTCGGCCTCTTTCTTCTCGGCCTCGGTCAGCTCATCCCACCAGCCGAGCTGCTTCATCAGGTCGGCAGTGATCTCGGGATAGCCGTCTTCCACCTCGCTCCCCTTCGGCCAGGAGTCTTCGGCGAGCAGCGAGACGCCCTGATACTCGATACCGAAACGGGCGCGGAAACCGCCCCCCCCTTGCGAGACCGGAATGCTGGTGTCGTAGAGGATGTGGCTGCCTGGGTGTTTCATCTCCGGGGTGCCCCAGCAGGGCCAGGGCAGACCGTACACTTCGCCACTGACCGGGCCGCCCTCGGCCTTGAGGTTGGTTTTGTGGAAGGTGTGCCAGTTCTGCTGGTGCGCCTTGAGTCGCTCCGGGCTCTGGCCGGTGTAGCCCACACTCCACATGCCGCGGTTGTATTCGCGGGTGATGTCTTCCAGCAGTGGCTGGTTGTTCTCGACCTTGATGTGCTTGAACAACTGGTCGGCAAAGCCGAGCTTCTTGCTCAGCAGATACATGATCTCGTGGTCGACCTTGGATTCGAACAGGGGTTCTATCACCTTGTCACGCCACTGCATGGAGCGGTTGGTGGCGGTGACGGAACCATAGGTTTCGAACTGGGTGGTGGCCGGCAGCAGGTAGACGCCGTCGGTGCGATCGTTCATCACCGAGGCGACTGTGGGATACGGGTCGACAATCACCATCATGTCGAGCTTTTGCATCGCCTTCTTCATCTCAGGGCCGCGGGTCTGGGAGTTGACCGCATGGCCCCAGTAGAACATGGCGCGGATGTTGGAGCCCTGCTCGATCAGATCGGCGTTCTCCAGCACCCCGTCCACCCAGCGGGAGACCGGAATGCCGTTATTGTTCATCGGCAACTTGCCGTTGTAGGCCTTGTTGTCGAAGCGGGCCTTGATCCACTCGTAATCGACATCCCACACCCGGGCCCAGTGCTTCCAGGAGCCCTCTTCCAGCCCGTAGTAGCCGGGCAGGGAGTCGGAGGTGACGCCAAAGTCGGTGGCGCCCTGCACGTTGTCGTGACCGCGGAAGATGTTGGTGCCCGCCCCGCTCTTGCCCACGTTGCCGAGGGCCAGTTCGAGGATGCAGTATGCGCGGGTATTGTTGTTGCCGGTGGTGTGCTGGGTGCCGCCCATGCACCAGACCACGCAGCCGGGGCGGTTGTCGGCCAGCAGTTTGGCGGCGCCATGAACCTGCTGTTCGTTGAGGCCGGTTACCCGCTCCACTTCCGCCGGAGTCCAGCGCGCCACCTCTTTTTGCACCTCATCCATGCCGTAGACACGGGTGCGGATGAACTCTTTATCTTCCCAGCCGTTCTTGAAGATGTGCCAGAGCATGCCCCAGATAAAGGCGACGTCGGTGCCCGGACGCAGGGAGAGGTACATGTCCGCCTTGGCGGCGGTGCGGGTGCGACGCGGGTCGACCACCAAAATCTTGCAGCCGTTACGCTCTTTCGCCAGCAGGATGTGCTGCATGGCGACCGGGTGGGCCTCCGCCGGGTTGGAGCCGATAAACATGATCGACTTGCTGTTGTGCATGTCGTTCAGACTGTTGGTCATGGCGCCGTAGCCCCAGGTGTTGGCGACCCCGGCCACCGTGGTGGAGTGGCAGATCCGCGCCTGGTGATCCACGTTGTTGGTGCCCCACAGGGAGGCCATCTTGCGAAACAGGTAGGCCTGCTCGTTGGAGTGCTTGGCAGAGCCGAGCCAGTAGACGCTGTCGGGGCCGGACTCCTTGCGAAGGCGCAGCACTTCGTTGCCCACCTCTTCGATGGCCTGATCCCAGCTCAGGCGCTGCCACTTGCCGCCCACCAGCTTCATCGGGTACTTGAGGCGACGCTCGCCGTGGCCGTGCTCGCGCAGGGCCGCCCCCTTGGCGCAGTGGCCGCCAAGGTTGAAGGGGTGATCAAAGGCCGGTTCCTGACCGGTCCAGACGCCATTCTGCACCTCGGCATAAACGCCGCAGCCCACCGAGCAGTGGGAACAGATGGTGCGCTTCACCTCGACCGGCACCCCGGCCGCCACGGTTTTGGCCTCGGCCCGCTGCATCATGGCAGGGGCCAGCCAACCGGCGGCCACGGCGCCACCGGCTACCAGACCCGAGTTGACCATAAAGGCGCGGCGGGTCAGCCCCTGACCGCGAATGGCCTCATTGCCCTGCTCGCCCGCCTGGGGCTGCTCGGCACGTTTTGTCAGTTTCATGAATTCTCCTTCACTGATCCGGCTCAGTCAGTGCCGCGCAGGGTGCGATAAAAGTCGTGAACATGGGGGGTCTCCCGATAGCCCTTGTCAGGCTCGGTGTCGTGGGTCAGCACCTCTTTGCCCACCACCCGACCGGTGGCACCGGCCAGTACGCCTATGGTGGCGACCACGCCAACTCCCTTGATCAGATTGCGGCGGGACGGGTCTTTCAGCTGTTCATCGCTCATTCTTGTGACCTCTGTTGTTGTTCTTGCCGGCGCCTGCGCGCCAGCTTCGCGTCCAATGGGATATCTCGTCTGCTCGTTTTGTTATGCGCAGCTCTTGTTATGCGCAGCGTGTTATGCACAGATAGGGGCGTTCAGCCCGGCACCACGCAGGCGCCAAACGGCAGGCGCAATTCGTTTTCCAGCTTGAAGAAATCTTCGGCAAGGGCGCCGACTGCCCGGTAGAAGCTGCCCCCTTTCGCCTGCTGCTGATCGCGGCAACAGGCGAGTACCCAGGGGGCAAGGTGGCGCTCATAGAAGCGGTTGCGCTCCGGGTGCTGCTCGCCAATCAGTACCGCCATCACCTCACAGAGGGCGGCGAGATGATCTTCCGGCTCGCACACTCCGCTCTGGCGCTCGAAACCGAGCGACTGCAGATCTGCGCGCAGCACCGCCAGCGGCAGCTCCATCAGGGAGCCAGTGAGATACCAGGAGGCAAACGGCACGATCTCCCCGCGCCCCAGCCCGATAAAGAGATCCTGATACTCCTCGGCAAGCTCGTTTTCGTGGTGGCTACTGGCCGCCAGCTGCACCAGCCCGAGCCCTCTGGCAAAGGGGCCAGGCATCGGCTGCAACCCTTGCAGCCAGGCGAGCTGTTCGCCACGGGGGGCGGCGCGCCAGAGGCTTGCCAGCAGGGCGTAGAGATCGGCGCTGCTCTGTTCCAGTTCGGTCATGGTCAGTTCGCCAGCCTTTTCGTTATGTTGTTCACTCATCACTGGCCCCTCATACCTTGAGCTGGGAGACGGGATCCGCCGCCAGCGCTGCAAACACATCCTTGACCCGACAGTCCTCGCACATCAGCAGCCGCTGGGCGGCCTCGTTCTGGAAGTGGGAGTGACCGGCCAGTTTTTGCTGGATGCGGCGGATCATCGAGGCGGGCGCGAACGGTTTGGAGCAGCGAATGCAGCAGGCCGCCTCTTCGGCTTTGAGGCTCTGCACGGCGCGGCGCGCCTCGGGCACGGGTTGCAGGCGGGGCATCAGTACGATGGCCTGCTCGGGGCACGCCTTTTCGCACATGCCGCACTGGATGCAGTCCTGCTCGATAAAGTTGAGACCCGGCGTGTGCCCCACCGCATGCAGGGCACGGCTCGGGCAAACCGCCACGCAGCCCATGCAGAGGGTGCAGTCAGCTTCTTTGAGCTCCACGCTGCCGTAAGGAGCGCCGTGGGGCACCGCCAGCGGCTCGCGGCCCCCTTCGTTGGCCTGCCAGAGGGCATCGAAGGCGGCAAACAGGTTCTCCCGTTTATCCCCTTTCAGCGGCTTCTCCAGCAGGGCAACGGCTGACTGCGCGTAAAGAGACTCATCCATTTCGGCATCGCCGTTAAACAGGGCAATACGATTGGCAGCAAGACCGGCGCCCGCCAACAGCACGGCGGCGCTCGCCAGCTCCCGCTCAACCAATGCCCGGACGCTGGCGGGGGCATCGTTGCCCAGCGCGATGCGCACCGCGCTGGCGCCATAGGCGAGGGCGGCGAACCAGCTCTCGATGCCTAAACTCGCGCTCTCCTCCACCCAGACTGGCAGCCAGTTGGCGGGCAGTCGTATGAGTTCCGTTTCCACCCATTCACGCTCGTTTTCACCAGCGATGAGCAGCTGCGGCGCGTCGCCCCCCGCCTCCCGATAATGCTTGAGCAATCGGAACAGGTAGTCACCGCTGGTGTTGGCGTCGGGCTGGTGATAGGCAATCGCCCCGGTCGGACAGGCTGAGGCGCAGCTGCCAAAGCCCTGACAGAGATGGGGATCGATCTGGATGCGACCATTGATGGGCTTGAGCGCATCGGTCGGGCAGACATCGAGGCAGCGGCTGCAACCGGGCACGCCGCGGGCGGTAAAGGCGCAGGCCTCAGGGTCGAGGCGAAAATAGCGCGGCTTGTCGAAGATACCGGTCAGCGCACAGAGCTCGGCGAGCCGTTCGGCCAGCCCTTGATCATCGGCCAGATGCAGATAACCGACCGGCGGGCGCTCCAGCGCAAAGAGCGGGGCGCGGCCCAGATCGGCCACCAGATCAAAGCGCGGTTCGTTCCCCACCGTCGCTTGTTGTGGAAAACAGAGCGCCGCCAGATTAACCCGCTCACCCTGACCATTGATGCCAATGAGCTTGAACTGCCCCAGATACCCTGTCAGGCTCGGCTCGCGCAGGGTCAGGGCCGCGAGGGATGCGGTGGCATCGAAAATGGTTTCGAGATCGGCCGCCTCGGCGTCATGCACCGATTCGGTCACCAGCAGAGTGGGCTTCACCCCGGCGGGCAGCAGACTGGCGGCGCGGCGAATGCGATCTTCCGGGCCGACCAGCAGCAGGCGCCCCTGACTCTGGTAAGAGACAGTGGCCGGGATCAGGTTATCGGTCTTGACCGTATGCTGCAGGGCATAGGCGCGCGCGCGCGCGTTATGCTCGGCCGCCCCCGCCCCATGGGCAAGATTGGAGGTTAGATTTGGGGTCAGATTTGGCAATGTTTGTTCAGTGCTCACATACGCTCCTGTGCGCGCCACCTCATGGGATGGGCGCTTGTTGGTAAGCCGAGAGAGCAAGAGGCGAGCCAACTCCCCCGGAAAAAAAGTGACTGACAGGGAGTCAGGATCCTGAGGGTTCCATTCCCCCACCTTTGGTTGGGACATTTTGTCCACCAGAGGAAACCAAAATGTCCCGATCGTCGGTGTGGGTTTGAGAATGGTTATCAGCCAGCTCGTCGGCGGCAGGCTCGCTGGCAAGCGCCACCGGTTCAGCGGATCCGCTGGCCGGATTGGCCGATTCGCTCTCCGGGGCGATCACCTGATCCACCAGCCAGTTGCGCAGCCCGGCGGTCAGGGCCGCAGGCAGCAATTCGGGCTGGCTGAAATCCTGGGTGTAGTCGTCGAGCCCATCCGGTTTATGGCTGCGAAACATGGCCCGCAGCGCCTCCTTGTCGGGGAGTTTGGCCTTGCGCTGCGGGGCTGTTGTTAGCGGCGGTTCACCACTCTCGGCCCCTTCAAAGGCAAGGGGGTCACAGCTCCCCTTGTCAGTGCTGACTACAGGGCTATCCAGCGCGACATCTGGAGTTTCAGTCTCGTCACTGCCTTCGATGGGGGCGGAAACCGCCTCGGGGATAACCTCTTCCCTTGGCTGCAATGCCTGATGCTTGCGCGCCTCACTCTTGCGAGATGACCAGCGTTTGAGGAACTCACTCATGGGCGCGATTTCCACTGTCACAACCACGCTCGCGGCCATCGGGGCCGGTGGCTTTAACGGCGCCACAGCTGGCTTGATCCTGGCTATCGACACCCAGCTGATCCTGCGCCCGCCCCTTGCCCTTTTTGCCCTTGCGACGGGCCTCCAGCAGCTCGCCGTGGCGGCCGATAAAGGCCTCCACCCAGGCCTGCAGAGCCTCGGGCAACGGGCAGGAGAGCACCTGCCGCTCGCCATCCATATAGGCGGCGGCCACGGTCTGGCTCAGGGTCAGACCATCAGCTACAAAGCCACTGTCCACGCGGCTTCCGGTCACAAACAGGCGGGGCGAGCCGGAGCTCAGGTTGAAGCGATAATCCCCCCGCTCATCGCGAAACAGAGTAAGAGGCAGCGCACCAGCGGCCTCGGGCTCGGCGGGATGAAGCGCCGCAATCTCGAAACGGCGGCTCTGCCAGCGGCCAACCTGGCTGTCGATGGCCTTTAACTCCAGTTGCAACCAGCGCTGCGGGGAGAGGGGTTTGGTTGTCTCTTGCACTGTCACGGCTCCCATCAGAAGGTCTCTGCCGAGCCGCCCTCCCCCGTGATCCACCCTGTTCGGGGCGGTTCACAGCAGGGCATTCAGGGCGGCCACGGCCATCAATGGGATAAGACATAGCAAGAGTGGGGCCAAGGCCGGTTTGGTGGTTGATGGGGGCTTTGCTTCCGGTTAGGCATCATGCGGGAGGTAGATTGGCGTTAGCGTAGGTTGGTGCAGAGCGCAGCGAAGCCCAACATGCGGAGTAAACCAATAAGCCAGAACCTAATCGACAGGGATAGCAATAATCAAATAACACCGGATTATCCGATTATTGCTTTTGAAATAATCCACGGTAAACGTTGGGCTTCACTTCGTTCAGTACCAACCTACGATTTAGCCCAACATACGAGATTTATTAATCAACAATTTAAAAGCCATCATTATTCATGACATTACTGACGTATATATTTATGCCAACACTGACGATTAACATAGACAAGTTTTTCATCAAAACTTTTATCTCTTGGCAAAGATTTTTCATCAAAAAATTCAACCCAATAGTTTACAGTTGACAAAACATATGAATCTAATTTAATTTCTTTACCATCCTCAAACCTAATAACGTAACTAGGACGCTCCTTGCTTCTTTCTTCTCTAAAATTTTTATCTGACATTGAAAGAATTAATTTCTCAGGTACGTTCTCGTTTGTATAAATAGAAATTGATTTAGCGCTATCTCGCTCTGAATTACTAACTTTTGGAGTATATCGGTCAACACCAAAATGCTTTACGGAATTTGCAATATCCTTAGCGACAATTAGAAAATCTTTACTTCCCCACTCCTTATTTAATTGAGTACTATCTTTCATGCCGTGAAGTGTAAGATATTTAATGCACCAATCTCGCAAAGAGTGAGCTGTTACGGAGAAGTTGAAAAAATGATCGGACAGATTAATGATATCGTCTTCAAAGTTGATCCTATTACCTTCTCTTATCAATTTCATAAGCATATCTTTAGGTTCTAAAAAATCACAAATAAAAGACATGGTTAACTCCAAAAAATGAATAATCACAAAACCCCAAAATGAGCCATTTACAACTATTGGACTTAGTCTTTTTTCCTCCAAATATACTTTGCATCCGATAACTCTCCATTCGTATCACCTAGATAAACTGTATATCCTTTAAGATAACTACCATTATCCTCCAATCTAAGTGTGAATGTCCCCCTATCTGTCGAGAAATGGCTAGTTGATTCGTATGTTGCCGTTAATATCAAATCCTTAAATACTCCACTAAACACATAGGAGCTACCTTGGTCTTGCCCCTCAATACGGACTCCTCTATATAATATATCCTCTACGATAGGGCTTAATATGTTTAGCCATATACTTCTAAAAACCCATATTAATATCCCCGTAACCAGACCTGCAATTACCCCCTGAGTGAGATTGTTAAGAAGAGACATCATTATAATTTCCTTAATACATTCCTTGAGTTAAGTTCTAAACATATAACCATTTAAAGTCTAATCGTCCAATTTTATAAAGGAAAGCTTAACGACCAACTTATTTATTACAATGAGAACTCACACACTTTCTAACCATTTCGCATAATGAAACTTACCCATGATTCTAGTGTCGCTTTGCCTCACATCAATCTGGAACAAAACTTGCTGTGCCCCTCGACTCAGATCCCGGCAACCGGTCGCGAGGGGCCCATGACACCGACCTTTATCAAAAGCAATGCTGCCGCCCAGCTCACCATGACCGTCGAGGTGATGGATGAACAGGGCACAATGAACACCCGCCAAATCGCCTGTGAGCGGCCACTGACGGTCTACCTCAACTGGAAGGAGATAGTAACCCTGATGACGCTGGGGGCCCGCCCCGAGGCGCTGGTGCTGGGTTATCTGAAAAATCAGGGCTTTATCGAGGATATTTCGGCCATCGAGTCGGTGATCGTCGACTGGGAGAGCGAGGCTGCCGCCGTGGTGAGCAGCCAGCAGGCCGACGATCTCGACAAATCGCTGGAGAAGAAGACGGTCACCTCCGGCTGTGGTCAGGGCACCATGTATGGCAGCGTGATGAAGAAGCTCGAAGGGGTGGTTTTGGCGGCGCCTGAGCTTAAACAGAGCACCCTCTACGCCCTGCTCAAGGCGCTGTCGGCCCATAACGAAACCTACAAGATGGCCGGTGCCGTCCATGGTTGCGCCATCTGTCGCGGCAGCGAAATCCTCTCCTTTGTCGAGGATGTGGGGCGCCACAATGCGGTGGATACCCTGGCGGGTGAGCTCTGGATGCGCGGCGAGGCTGGCCACGACAAGATCTTCTACACCACAGGGCGGCTCACCTCGGAGATGGTGATCAAGGTGGCGCAGATGGGCATTCCGGTGCTGCTGTCGCGCTCCGGTGTCACCCAGATGGGGCTGGATCTCGCCCGCCAGCTCGGCATCACCATGATTGCCCGCGCCAAGGGGCGCCATTTCGAGGTATTCAGCGGCCACGACCATATGGTGCTGGACGAGAAGCCGCCGGTGCTGGCGCCCAGTCCGGCCGGTCGCGGGATGCGGGACTAAGCCATGAATGAGTTTATGAACGTGAAGCAGGTGGCGGAATACCTCGATCTCAACGAGAAGAAGGTCTACCAGCTCGCCAACGAGGCGCGCATCCCCGCCACCAAGGCGACCGGCAAGTGGCTGTTTCCCCGCTCCCTGCTCGACCGCTGGCTGCTCGGCAGCTGCCACGAGGGGGTGATGAACGACCGGCTGCTGCTGGCGGGCTCGGACGATGTGCTGCTGCACTACGCCAGCAGCCGCTTGGCACAGCAGCTCGGCACCCAGGCACTGGTGGGCTACACCCCGTGCGGCACCCGACAGGGGCTGGCGATGCTGGCGCGCGGCCATGTGGATCTCTGCGCCATCCACTGGGGGCAGGCCGAGGAGGCGCACCTGCGCCACCCGGCGCTGGTGCAGCAGTATCAGGGCCACCGGCAATGGGTGATCGTTCATGGATTCAGGCGGGTGCAGGGGCTGGTGCTGCGGCAAGGGCTGCAACCCAAGGAGGCGAAAGAGGCGCTCGACTGGCGCTGGGCCATGCGTCAGGAGGGGGCTGGCAGCCAGCGCGCCCTGCAGGAGTGGCTGCAAACCCAGGGGGAGTCGCTGACCCGGCTGGAGCGCACCCTAGAGGTCAACAGCGAGCGGGAGCTGGCCGCCGCCATCAGCCGTGGCGATGCCGATGTGGGGCCCGGTGCCCAGAGCACCGCCACCGAGTTTGGCCTCGGCTTTATGCCCTTGTCGCAGGAGTGCTTCGATCTGGTGATGCCGCAGGGGGTCTTCTTTCGCACCCTGCTGCAGCAGCTGATCGGCTGGCTGCAATCCCCCGAGGGGCGCGAGCTGGCGGCCCGCCTCGGCGGCTATGACCTGACCCAGAGCGGCAAGCTGGTGTGGAGCCCGCAGTAAAGAACCACTCACCCACAGACAAAACAGCCCGCCAACCATGTTGACGGGCTGTTTTTATAACGGGCCTTTTTATAACAGCATCAATCGCTTGTCTCACGCCCCTCGGCATTGAGCGCAATGCGCCACCCTTCCAGTTTCGCGGGCTCGCTGCCGCTGGGCAGCAAGGCGTGGCTGCGCAACCGCACGGTAAAGCAGCTCCCCTGCCCCGGGGTGGAGTCCACCAACAGCTCCCCACCCCAGCGGCTGATGATGCGGTGGCTCAGGGCCAGCCCCAGACCGGTGCCGGTGGCGCGGGTGGTGAAGAAGGGGTCGAAGATCTTGTCGATAATGGCCGCCTCGATGCCGCTGCCGTTATCGATCACCCGCACCTCGGCCCCGCGCAACTGACCCAGTTCATCGACCCAGTCGCGGCTCTCGACCCGGATCTCCCCCTGCTCTCCCAGCGCGTGGCTGGCGTTGACCAGGAGGTTTATCAGCACCTGTAGCAGCTGCTGACGATCCGCCTCGATGGGCTGCTGGGCCCTGAGATCGGCCACCAGCTCCACCTGCTGCTGGCGCAGGGCGGAGCGCACCAGGGTCAGGCTCTCCTCGATGATGGGGTTGAGGTGCTGCCACACAGGCGCCGTCTCGTAATCGCCAGGGCGGGAATATTGCAGCAGGCTGCGGGTGATGGCACGAATGCGCTCGATCTGGGCCAGCACCAGCGCCAGCTCCTCACTCACCGGCTCGGCCGCCTCCCCCAGCTCCAGCTTCATCAGCTCCACATTGCCGAGGATCACCGCTAGCGGGTTGTTGATCTCGTGGGCCACACCGGCCGAGAGCTCGCCAAGGGCCGCCAGCTTCTCGCTGATGAGCAACTGCTGGCGCGCCTCGGTCAGCATATGGATATGATCTTCCAGCTCCGCAGTCTTGAGCTCGAGACTTTGGGTGCGCTCGGCCACCTTCTGCTCCAGCTCATCGGCGCTGCGGGCCATCTGCTGCTGATGCGCTTCTTGCCTGTCCAGCATGGCGTCAAACTGGCGACCGAGCTGGGCCAGCTCGTGGTCGGGATCGAGCGCCAGCGGGCCGATGCGAGCCGACTCCCCGGCCTGCACCTGCCGCACCACCTTGTGCATCCGCTCGATGGGGGAGAAGAGATCCCGCGCGCCGCGATAGACCAGCAGGCCGGAGAGCAGCAACAGCAGCACCACGCCCGAGCCCAGCTCCACCAGATTGGTGAGGTAGGTGCGGATAATGGGCCACTCGAGAAAGCCCACATAGAGCATGCCGATCCGCTCGCCCCTGGCGCCCAAAAGCGGCTCGTAGCCCGAGACATACCAGGCGTCGTGGACGAAGGCGCGGTCAACCCACATCTCCCCTCGCCCCAGTACTTGCTCGCGCACCGGCGGCGAGACCCGGGTGCCCACCGCCCGACCCACCTGACGGCTGCTGCTGACCGGCACGTTGGTGCTCACCCGCAGATCGTCGAGAAACAGGGTAACGGTGCCGACGCTGCCATCCGGCAGGGTGTTTTTGGCAAACACCTGCCCCTTGAGCTCATCCACCAGCCGGGTGCTGCCGTTGACAAGCTCGCCCCCCTCCAGCACGGCCCAAAGGGAGCCGTCGCGGCCCATCACAGGGGTCAGTGACAGACTGATCAGCCCCCTGTCCTCCACCACCCTGGTGCCATCCCGCTGCCACAGCACGGCCCGCTTGGCCAGTTGCGGGGAGAGAGCGAGCATCTCCTGCTGCGACCAGACCACGAAGTGACTGACGCTGCGCCCGGCCGTGAGGGCGGCGCGCTCCTGCGCCGTCAGCTGATCCAGCTCGGGGCCACGGCGCAAGCGCAGAAAATCGAGACCATAGTTGGCCGCCAGCGGCATCACCCAGTCATGCAGCTGATCCGGCGATTCCCGCAGCCGAAGCTGAAAAGCCCAGGCATCGCGCAGATGCTCCAGATGCTCGGTCTGGCGCTGCTGCTGCACCGTGATGGCGTGGTGGGCCACCCCGAGATCGCTGCGCACCGTGGTGAGCAGGTTCTGCCAGCTGTAGGTGAGGGTCCAGTAGAGGGTGAGCGCAATCATGCCCACCAGGGTGAGCATGATGGGTACCGAGGTAAGCAGCAGCAGGCGCCAGCGCACTTTGGTGCGCACGCAACGGGGCAACAGGGCGCGCATGCAGCGGGAGAGCAGGGTCAGTTTCATCGCCACCCCATCCAGTCAGCCTTCCTCATTCGATGGCCCACTCCTTGAATTTGCGATCCAGCGTCTTGCGGGCCACCCCGAGCACCCGGGAGGCGGCCGACTTGTTGCCATCATGGCTGGCCACCACTTGCAGGATGTGAGCTTTTTCCACCTCCGCCAGCGGCCACACCAGCGGATAACCCTCCTCGCTCGCCCCCGGTTCGGCGGGCTTGCTGCTCTGCCAGTAATCCGCCGGGGGCTTGCCCAGCAGCAGGCAGCGCTCGATGAGGTTGCGCAGCTCCCGCACGTTGCCGGGCCAGGGATAGGCCTGCATCGCCACCACATCCTCGTGGGTCCAGCTCAAGGAGCCCATACCCATCTCGGCGGTGAGCTGGCGGGTAAAGTGGTGTACCAGCGCGGGGATATCGTCGATCCGCTCCCGCAAGGGGGCAACCGGCAGCGCCACCACGTTGAGGCGATAGAAGAGATCTTCGCGAAAACGGCCCGCCTCCACCTCGACCTTGAGGTTGCGGTTGGTGGCGGCGACGATGCGCACATCCACCGCCAATTCGCGCTCGGCACCCACCGGGCGGATGGCCTTCTGCTCCAGCGCGCGCAGCAGGGAGGCCTGCATGGCGAGCGGCATCTCGCCGATCTCGTCCAAAAAGAGCGTGCCCTGATGGGCGACCCGGAACAGGCCGTCGCGCCCCTTGCGGGCGCCGGTAAAGGCCCCCTGCACATGGCCGAACAGCTCGCTTTCCAAAAGCTCCGGCGCGATGGAGGCGCAGTTGAGGGGCACAAAGGCCCCCATCCGGCCAGAGAGTTGATGCAGGGCGCGGGCCACCAGCTCCTTGCCGGTGCCGGACTCCCCCTCCACCAGCACGGCGGCGTTGGAGGGGGCCACTCTGGCGATGAGCGTCTTGAGCTCGCGGGTCTTGGCACTGTCGCCAATCAGGGTGGGCGGGAACAGCTTGCTCACCTCCCGGCGCAGCAGCAGGTTCTCCCGCTCCATCTGGCGGCGCTCGATGACTCTGTCCACCGCCTGCACCATCTGATCGAGGTTGAAGGGCTTGAGGATAAAGTCGCTGGCGCCGAGGCGCAGCGCCTTGAGGGCGGTCTCCATATCGCCAAAACCGGTCATGAAGATGATGTCGCTGCGGCGGGTGGCCGGGTCGATGGCTTCGTGCCACTCGATGCCGGAGCGCCCCGGCAGCCGGATGTCGGCGATGATAAGGTCGAAATGAAGGCGGCAGCGCAGGGCTTCCGCCTCCTCCACGCTGGCGGCAGTCTCAATCTGGGCAAAACGCTTGGCCAGCGCCTTGGCCAGAAAGCTGCGCATGCCGGGCTCATCGTCAACGATAAGCAGGGAGAGGGCAGACCAGCGGCTGGGAGGGAGTGTCATGGAAAAAAGTACCTCGGATGCACGTACGGTCGGTGAATGTCCCGATAACCGGAACCTTAGTGGGACATTTTGTCCTTACCGTATCAAAAGCACCAACACCAATTATTAAAAGCGATAACAAGCTCACCTAATTGATTCTAATAAGCTTATGTTTTTAAACGGCAAACCGTGAATGCAGAGGCAAAGGAACAGTTTGGCACCCTGTTTGCTTACTCTTGCCCTCTCCTCATCCACCCTGAAAAAAGTTGCATCACGATGACGATAAAAACCAACCTCAAACGTTTTGCCCTCTCCCTCGCCGCCAGCCTGCTGATCGCCGGTGCTGCCCACGCCGAAGCGGATACTAATGCCACAAAAGCGCCGATCCGCCTCGCCACCACCACCAGCACCGAACAGTCCGGTCTGCTGGGCTGGCTGCTGCCCCAGTTCACCAAGGAGACCGGTTATCCGGTGCAGGTGATGGCGGCCGGTACAGGCCAGAGCCTGAAGATGGGCGAAAACGGCGACGCGGATCTGGTGATGACCCACGCCCCCTCTGCCGAGAAGAAGTTCGTCGACGCGGGCTTTGGCATCGAGCCGGTGCACCTGATGTACAACGACTTCGTCATCGTCGGCCCGGCGAAAGACCCGGCGGGTCTGGCTAAATTGCACGACGCGGCCAAGGGGCTGCAAGCCATCAAGGAGCAGGGCCAGACCTTTATCTCCCGCGGTGACGAGTCCGGTACCCACATCAAGGAGAAGACCCTGTGGCAGGCGGCTGACGTCAAACCCGAGTTTGCCGGTTACAAGTCCATCGGCCAGGGGATGGGCCCGACCCTGACCATGGCCTCAGAGCTCGGTGCCTACACCCTGACGGACCGCGGCACCTGGCTCGCCTACCAGAGCAAGCTGGATCTCGCCGTACTGCTGGAGGGTGACAAGCGCCTGTTCAACCCCTATCAGGTGATCCTGGTCAACCCCAAGCGCTACCCGGATCTCAACACCGAAGGGGCACGCACCCTGAAGAACTGGCTGATCTCCGAGCATGGCCAGAAGCTGATTGGCGACTTCAAGGTGGCCGGTCAGGCGCTGTTTGTAGCGGATGCCAACGGGAAATAATGGCAACCCTGACCCCTGCGATGACCTTGATGGCCCTCCCCCGGTTCGCTGAGGGAGGCGCCTGATGCCAACGCTGCTCGACACGACATTAGCAGCCCTCGCCCTGCTGTTCAGTGGTGACACCGAACTGTGGCAGGTGGTGGGGGTCTCCTTCTCCGTCTCCTGCATCGCCCTGCTGTTGGTGCTGCTGCCCGCCTTGCTGCTGGGCTTTGCCCTGGCCTATCTGCCGCTGCCCGGCCGCTGGCTCTGGCTCTCCTGCATCAACACCCTGCAATCGGTGCCGACCGTGGTGATTGGCCTCTTGCTCTATATGCTGCTGTCGCGGACCGGCCCTTTTGGCGACTGGAAGCTGCTCTTTACCCAGCAGGCGATGGTGGTGGGGCAGATGCTGATCGCCTTCCCGGTGATCGCCACCATGGGTCACGCGGCGTTTGTCCAGAGCGACCGGCGTGCCTGGGAGACCGCCCTGACCCTGGGGGTCTCCTGGCCCAAGGCGCTGATCGGCCTGATGCACGAGTGCCGCTTTGGCCTGCTGGCCGCCATCATCGGCGCCTTCAGCCGTATCGTCACCGAGGTGGGCTGCTCCATGATGGTGGGGGGCAATATCCTGCACTTCACCCGCAATATCCCCACCGCCATCGCGCTGGAGACCCAGAAAGGGGCCTTCACCCAGGGGGTGGCACTCGGCATAGTGCTGCTCACCCTCGCCCTCTTGCTCAACCTGCTGCTGACGGCCTGTCGCGGCCACAGCTATCTGAAGAACTGACCATGCCCCCCACTGTGTACCAACAGGAGTAACCCATGGCCCTGACCGCCCACCAGCTGACGATGCGCTTTGGCGAGCGTCAGCTGTTCGAGATTGACCGGCTCGCCATCGCACCGGGGGATGCCATCTGGCTGCATGGAGCCAACGGGGTGGGCAAGACCACTCTGCTCAAAATTCTGGCGGGGCTGCTGGCACCCACCCGCGGCCACACCAATCTGCCGGGGCGCTGGCAGCAGCGGCTAAACCGGCTGCTCAAACGGGATCTGGGGCCGGGTAGGGTTACCTATCTGCACCAGACCCCCTATCTGTTCGATCGCACGGTGCACGACAACGTGGCCTGGGCGCTCGATAAACAACTCGGCAGCGAGATCCGGGTATTCGAGGCGCTGCGCCGGGTCGAGCTGGAGGGGCTGGCGCGAGAGCACATCAGCATTTTGTCCGGTGGCGAACGGCAACGGCTGGCAATGGCCCGCGCCTGGGCGCTGCAACCGGCCTTTCTGCTGATGGATGAGCCCACCGCCAATCTCGACACACATTCGGTTGCCCTGATGGCCGCATTGGCGCAAGATCTGCGGGAACATGGCAGCGGCCTGGTCGTCATCAGCCACCAGAGCAACGCCCTGACCGACCTGTGCGAGCGGCAATGGACCCTCGCCCGTGGCCAGCTGCAAGAGACGACCCCTTTAAAAATCATCGAGCGACATGACTTCAAAAAGCGACAGCCACTCTGATCCCGTTGCCGTATCAGCAGTGATCCTGGCAGGAGGCCGCGCCACCCGGATGGGGGGCGAAGACAAGGGATGGGTAGCACTGGCGGGACGCCCTCTTATCGACCATGTTTTGGCGCGCCTGCGCCCCCAGGTGGATGAAGTGCTGATCAACGCCAACCGCAGTCAGCCCCGCTATCAGGCGCTGGCCCCGGTCATCAGCGATGACAACAACGACTATCTCGGTCCGCTGGCGGGCATGCAGGCAGGTCTTGCCGCCGCCCGTCACGACTGGGTGCTGTTCGTTCCCTGCGATGGCCCCGCCCTGCCGCTGGATCTGATGAGCCGCTTTCGCGCCGCCCTGACCCCGGATACCGAGCTGGTAGTGGCCCACGACGGCGACTGGCTGCAACCCGTGGTCGCCCTGCTGCACAAATCCCTGCTCCCCTCCCTCACCGCTGCGCTGGCAGAGGGAGAGCGCAAAATCGATATCTGGTTTGCCCGCCACCATATGGCGGTGGTGAGCTTTGCCGATCAGCCGGATGCCTTTATCAATCTCAACAGCCCTGCCGAGCTGGCCGCCTACGAGGCCCGTCTGCTCGCCACGACTATCGACCCCCAACAAGGAGTCACCTCATGACCCCGGCCCCCACTCTTCCCCTGCTCGGCTTCGCCGCCTGGAGCGGCACCGGCAAGACCACCTTGCTGGAGCAGTTGATCCCCCTGCTGGTGGATCGCGGCCTGCGCATCGGGGTGCTCAAGCACGCCCACCACGACTTTGATATCGACCAGCCGGGCAAGGACAGCTACCGCCTGCGCAAGGCGGGTGCCCAGCAGATGATGGTTGCCTCCCGCCGTCGTCATGCCCGTATCATTGAAACGGAACTGGCCGAAGCCGATTTTCGCCAGCTGCTGGCCAGCTTCGATCAGACAGAGCTCGATCTGCTCTTGGTCGAGGGGTTCAAGCACGAACACTTCCCGAAAATCGAGCTGCACCGCGCCGAGATTGGCAAGCCGCTGCTCTTCCCCGAAGACAGCGACATCATCGCGCTGGCCAGCGATCAGCCCCAACAGAGTGGCGAACAACAGCAGACAAGCCTGCCCCGCCTCGATATTAACGATCTGGCGGCCATTGCCGACTTCGTCTGCCGCTGGCTTGACGGCTGCCAGTGCAAGGAGCCGGAGGCGGGCAAGGGCTTTCTCTCGGTAGAGGCGGCCCGCAACGCCATTCTGGCGGCCCTCACCCCGAGCACGGCCTGCAGCGACAAACCGCTGGCCCAGTGCCACGGCGCCGTGCTGGCCGCCGATCTGATAAGCCCCATCAATGTGCCCCCCCACGCCAACTCGGCGATGGATGGTATTGGCCTTCGCAGCGACGATCTCGCCACCGGTCGCTGGCAGCTGGTGGGGGAAGTGCTGGCGGGCCAGCAGCGCCACGAGCCTGTGCTGGCCGGTCAGGCGGTGCAGATCATGACCGGCGCCCCGCTGCCCCCCGGTGTCGATACCGTGGTGATGCGGGAAGAGACGCTGATTGAAGGTGAGTGGGCCACGGTCACCGCCCCAATCCGGGCAGGGCAGAATGTGCGCCTCGCCGGGGAAGATCTCGCCAAAGGTGCGGTCGCCATCCCGGCCGGTACCTGGCTTGGCGCCCCCCAGCTGGGGCTGGCGGCATCACTCGGTCAGGCCTGTCTCACGGTGCGCACCCCGCTGAAAGTGGCGCTGTTCAGTACCGGCGACGAGGTGCAGGCACCGGGTGAGCAGCTCGCCCCCGGCCATATCTTCGACAGCAACCGCTTCACCCTGATGGCCCTTATCCGCGCCGCCGGTTGCGAGGTGATGGACCTTGGCATCATTCCCGATGACAAAACCATTCTGCGCCAGCAGCTGGAGCAGGCCGCCGCCAGCGCCGATCTGGTGCTGAGCTCCGGCGGGGTCTCGGTAGGCAACGCCGACTTTATCAAGCTGGTGCTGGCGGAGCTCGGCCAGATCGATTTCTGGCGCATCCAGATGCGGCCGGGCCGCCCGCTCGCCTTTGGCAAGCTGGGGCAGACCCCCTTCTTCGGCCTGCCGGGTAATCCGGTCGCGGCGATGATCTGCGTGCTGCAGTTTGTCGAGCCTGCCATCGCCCGCTTGCAAGGCAAGCGGTGGCAGCCGCTGCGTCTGTCGGCACTGGCGGACGAGAAGATGAAGAGCCGCCCGGGGCGCACCGAGTTTCTGCGCGGCATCTTTCATCAGGACCGTAACGGCCAGCTGCGGGTGCGTACCACAGGGCCACAGGGCTCGGGCATTCTCAGCTCCATGGCCGAGGCCAACTGCCTGATCGAAATCGTACCGGATCAACCCGGGATCGCCGTTGGCGAGCGGGTCTGGATCCACCCCCTGCAGGGACGACTGGCCTAAATCCCGACGGGGCGTCGGCCGGATGCACGGCGCCCCGTCACCCACCAGACAGGAGGCAGACCGTGCGTCTTGATGCCCCCCTCTCCCGACTCGATCTGCTGGTCTATGGCCGCTACCGGATCGTCCATGGCCTGCGCATTGCGCTCGCCTTTATGCTCACCTTTCTGCTGACCCGCGAGCTGAAACTGCCGGAGAGCACCTGGCCGCTGATAACCTTGGTGGTGGTGATGGGCCCCATCTCGTTTTGGGGCAATGTGCTCTCCCGCGCCCTGCAGCGGGTGGTGGGCACCATCTTCGGCGCCAGTTGCGGGGTAGTGGCGCTCTATCTCGAGATCTACTCCCTGCCACTTACCCTGATCTGGTGCGGGTGCATCATGTTCCTATGCGGCTATCTGGCCCTCGGCAAGCGCCCCTATGTGGGGCTGCTGATCGGCATCACCCTGGGAGTCACCATGGGGGCCATGCCGGGGGATATAGAGACGGCACTGTGGCGCAGTGCCGACGTGATACTGGGCTCCCTGCTGGCGCTGCTCTTTTGCAGCATCTATCCCCAGCGGGCCTACAGCCACTGGCGCCTGCAGTTGCACCAGATCTTGCAGCAGTCGGGGCGGCTCTATCACACCCACCTCTCCCCCAATGTGCTGGAGCGCCCGCGCCTCAAGCACAATCTCTCCCAACTGTTGGCACAGACCGGCAAACTGCGGGCCCTGCTGGCCCCTGCGGCCAAGGAGACGCGCCACAGCGTCGCCCTGTTTGATGCGGTGCAGGTCACCATGCGCAACACCCTCTGCACTCTGGAGATGCTGGCCAACACCTACTGGAACGATCGGGAGAGCCACTTTCTGATGCAGAGTACCCGCGAACTGCACGCCTGCCATCTGGCCACCGAAGAGGCGATCAACCAGCTTGCCCTGATGATGCAAACCGGTGACGGGCGTGGCGCGGATGCCGCCATCGCCCGCCTGCACGAGGTGGCGACCCAGGTATCGCTCCCCCCCAATACCGAGGCGGCCATCAATGGCTACCTCTGGCTCAACGTCCAGCTGACCGAACAGCTCACCCACCTGCGCCGCCTGCTGGGGCTGATCCTCACCCCGCCCCATCGCAAGCTGCCCGACTAGGCCCAATGCAAAACGCCCCGCAGTGGCGGGGCGTTTGCTATCTGACTGGCCGCTTGGGCCATGAAGGCTGCAAATATTAACTGGCATTGGCCAGCGGCTGCTCGATGGTGAGGTAGAGGGAGAAATCCTGAATACCCGCCTGCAGGGCGGCAAAACAGTCAGGGTCTATTGCGGTGCCCAGATTCTCCGCCATCATCTCCAGCGCCTGCGGCACAGGGATGGCGCCGCGATAGGGGCGCTTGGCGGTGATGGCATCGAAGATGTCGGCTGTGGTGATGATGCGCGTCTCAAGGGTAATCTCGTCCCCTTTCAGCCCCTTGGGGTAGCCCTTGCCATCGAGCCGCTCATGGTGGGCGCCCGCCACTTGTGCCAGCTCCTCGAAGGCGCCGATACGGCTCAGGATCTCCTCGGTATAGGCGGCATGCATCTGCACAGCCGCCCACTCCTGCGCATCGAGTTTGCCCGGCTTGTCGAGAATGGCGTTGCTCACCCCGAGCTTGCCCACATCATGGAGCAAGGCGCCCCGCTTGAGCCAGCGTCGACGCGACTCGGACAACCCCATCTGGGTGGCAAGAATGTCGGTATAGAGCGCAACCCTGCCGCTGTGACCAGCGGTGTAGGGACTTTTGGAATCCACCACCTGCCCGAAGGCCGCCGCGATTTCGTCCAGATAATCTTCATCCAGCGCTACCTCCCCTTGCCCGGCCGGGTGGACCAGCACCCACTCGGTCAGTCGGGGATCGGCCAGTCCTTGCCAGAACTCTTCGTCGGCCAGCGCTTCAAATTCCCGAACCAGCGCCGGATCAAACCAGCTGCCGCTGCGCTCGCGCAACTCCTTGAGCGCCGCATCCGGACCTGCGGCCGCGTGAAACACATCCACTACCTGACAGAGCAGGGCAATGCGCGAGAAGAGCGGGATCGCCTCGCCAGCCAGTTGCAGGGGCCGACCTTTGCCATTCCAGTGTTCATCAAGGGAGAGAATGCCATCAGCCACCTCGTCACTGAAACGGAGCTGGCGAGCAATATCCGCCCCCCGATGACAACGGGTCTGGATCAGTTCGTTGGCAATCTGGTCGCCGTTGCGAAAGATATGAAACAGGCTGCGAAAACGTCCCAGCAGATCCGCCTGCAAGCCGGTGTGGCCCAGCACAAAGTTGACTATCTCGGAGAGGGAGCCATCCACCAGTTTGAAATCGCGTTTGAAGTGAAGATCGTCGGTGAGATAGAGCTCGCAGATGCGGGCCGCATTGCTGCTGCACCCAAGATCCTTAAGCAGGAGCGTGTAGTAGAGATCATGGCGCAGCCGGGCGTCCAGTCCCAGCCGCTCCCCCAGACGGGAACCTATCCAGCAGCAGCGAATGCAGTGTCCTCTTGGTTGCCCCTCGGTCATATCGAGCGCATGACTGAGGGAACCAATCAACTCCGCCAATCGCAATCCATTCACCGTCATAGTCTACTCCCTTAGACATCATGGCGATTTTGCCAGCAGATTAGGTATACCCCATCTGAAGCTGGATCGATCTGGATTCAGTTGAATTTAGGCAGCAGCCTTGCCCTGATTAGCCCGCTCTTCCAGCTCCGCACGGCTCAGGGTAGAGACAAAGCGGCCATCGAAGTAGATATCCATCAACTCGCCACGCTTCTCGCCACGCATCATGCTGCGGCGACCATCCAGATAGTGCACCTCCATCTGGGCGGTATGCTCGTCCGGGTAGCTGATCTCCACCTCGCGCACCCCTTGTGGCAGCATGGCCAGCGGCACCTTCTTGAGGGCCGGATCCAGATGCTGGTTCACCTTGATCACCGGATTGGCTTTCATGTCCACCACAGCCGGAGATTTGCCGGTGATGGGGTTCTTGCCAGACCAGAACTCGATGGTATTGAACACAAACAGGTCAGCGGTCGCGGCCAGACCGTAGACAGGGGAGAGCAGCATAAAGACCCCGGCACGAGCGTAGCGGTTATCCACCACGCTCAGGTTGCCCTTGGTGACCATGCCGGAAAGCCCCATCTGCCCCATACAGCCGCCCAGACCCATGCTCGCGACCATAACCAGCAGGGCCATTGCCCGCCCCTTCTGTTGTAATGCCATCGTGTTCTGTTCCTGCTCTGAAATAAATGAGGCGGCAAGCCTAATCAAGGGGCCAGAAGAGGACAATTCACAATGGCGGGACGATACAGGAGGGGTTCAGATTGGGGCACTGACTGCTCAAATATGAGTCAATGCCCCGGCATGACAGGAAGTCAGGGGGTTCAGATGGCCAGATCAGAGACGGTGCTGGAGACGTTGTTAGCCTCCCGGCGGATGTCGCTCATCACCTCATTCACCTCGCCCACCTGCTGCTTGCCCAGCTCGGCGCTGCTGGCGACGTCAGACATCTCGGAGGTGACCTTGGCGGTCAGCTCCCGGTTGTTCTGTACCACCTTGGCGATCTCGTCGGTAGAGAGGGAAGTACGGGCCGCCAGCTGGCGAACCTCGTCGGCCACCACCGCAAACCCACGACCCTGATCCCCGGCCCGGGCTGCTTCGATGGCCGCGTTGAGGGCCAGCAGATTGGTCTGGTCGGCGATGCTGCTGATGGTGGAGACGATCGCCTCGATACTGCGCGACTGCTCGTTGAGCTGATTGATAAGGCCGATGCTGTGAGTCAACTGGCTGGCAATCAGGCTGGAGGTATCGACCACCGAGGAGAGCAGACCCGCGCCACGCTCGGCGCAGTTCAGGGTCTCCCGGGCCGCATCGTGGGCCAACATGGCCGCTTCCCGCACCGCATCGCTCTTGTTGATCCGCTCGGTGATGTCGCTAGCGAACTTGATCACCTTCACCACCTTGCGATGCTCATCAAGGATCGGGTTGTAGGTCGCCTCCAGCCACACCTTGCTACCGTGACTGTTCTGACGACAGAAGAGACCGGACTTGAACTGACCACGGCCCAGCTCATCCCAGAAGTGGGGCTGGTCTCGATAGAACTGATCGTCGCAGAAGATGCGGTGATGCTTGCCCTGCACCTGAGCCAGGGTATAGCCCATGGTATGGAGGAAATTGCCGTTGGCAGCAATCACCTCCCCACCGGGGGTGAACTCGATGACCGCCAGCGACCGATCCAGCGCCGTCACCACCGCCTGCTGGCTGAGCAGTTGCAGGTGGTGCTCGGTAATATCGGCCGCAATCTTGATCACCTTGGTCACCACGCCCCGCAACTTGACCGGAAAATAGGTTGCTTCCAGCCAGATCACCTCGCCCCGTTTGTTGAAGCGCTGGAACACCCCGGTGCGGGAACGCCCCTGCTTCAGGTCCGCCCAAAACTGCTGATAGTCGCTGCTCTGGGCATAGAGCTTGTCGCAAAAGATACGGTGATGCTGGCCGATAACCTCGGGCGCACTGAAGCCCACCACGTTGAGAAAGAGATCATTGGCGGCCAGCACAGTGCCATCCGGCGTAAAGGTGATGGTCGCCACGCTGCCGTGCACTGCGTCAAAAAATCCCTGCTGTTCCAGAAGTTGATCCTGGCACTGCTGCAACTCGGCTTTCAGTTTGCTATTGAACATCGAAACGTATCCTCCAGACTGGCACCCACCATGGCCAAACCACGCAGTGGATCAATAAGATAATGGTGGCGTGCTCCATCAGCATAGTTGGCGGCTTTGCCGCGATCCCATCTGACGCCATATTTATTGCTGTAAATCAAATTCACCGACCAAACGCCACTCATGCAGAGCTGCAACCCTTATTCCACCGCCGGTTGCCACTCCAGATAGGCCGGATTGGCGACAAAGCCGATCCGCTCATAGAGAGGGCGCCCCTGCTCGCTGGCATGGAGCCACACCTTTCCCAGCTGACGCGATCTGGCGAAGGCAGTAATGGCATCGAGCAGCGCCGTGGCGATCCCCTGCTGGCGCCATTGTGGCCGCGTATACATGTTGAGCAGATACCCCTCCATCCCCGCCAGATTGCCGGGATAGGGTGGCCGTTCAAACAATGCCAGCGTCCCTGCCGCCACGATCTGTTTGCCGCCCTCCTGCGTATCGGCCTCAGCCAGCCATGATAAAGCGCTCTCTTCACTCATCGCCCGGGTAAAGTAGTCAAAGGTAGCCTGCCACAAGGCCGGGTCTGCCTGCGGCGTCACCAGCTCACCGACCTCACAAAACAGCTCCATGCGCAGCGCCACCAGTGCGGGTATATCTGCGGCCCTTGCCTGACGAATGATCATTGGCTGCTCCTTTTCTCTCATGGGAAATTTCACCGGCCGTCATTATGACAAAGAGCGCCTTGTGGCGCTCTTTGTCATTGGGGAAATCACTGATAAATCAATGGTTGCGACGTGTCAGCCAGTGATCCAGACTCAGCACACCGCCGCCCCAGATGGTCAGGGTCAGCAGCATCCAGCCCCACAACTGGTGATCGTAAAAGCCGCCCGCCCAGAGGGTCGGATAGGAGATCACCGCCATGATATTGAAGCCAAACAGCAGCAAGGCGGCCGGGCGGGTAAAAAGCCCCATCAGCAGGAAAAGCGGCAGCAACAACTCGGTCGCCGTACCCAGATAAGCAGCCCACAACCAGGGCAGCAGGGGCACCTGATACTCGGATTCAAACAGATAGAGGGTGGAATCCCACGCCGTCAGCTTGAGCCAGCCTGAAGTGATAAAAACCGAGGCGACCCACAGCCGCGCCAGCAACAGCACACCAGCGCGGCTCCAGCGCGGCAAATCACCACTCGAGCTGGCCAGCGCCAGCCATTTGTTTGCCATCATGGCATCACCTCCATATCCACCAGCAGACCAAGGGTTATCAGGCGAGTGAGATGTTCACTGGCCGCAGGGTCGGCCGCCAGCAGATCGACCAGCGCCGTACCAGCGAGACAACCCTGTAGCAGCGCCCACTCACCCACCGTCAGGGGCAAGGGTGCAACCCGGCAATCCGGCTGTTTCTTCAATGCCAACCAGACGGGGGCATCAAGCACCTCCACCGCTTCACCACCGTGCAGCGCCATCTGCCACAGGGCCAGCACCGGATAATCGCTGGCAACCAGCAGCAGATCCGTGGCTGGCAAGAGTCGCAGCAGCTCCCATTGTTGCGGCGATAATGCGGCCAGACGCTCGGCTGGCCAGCAGCGGGATTCCAGCGGCAGCAGACTGGCACGCTCAAGCTGCCATTCGAACTGAGCCAGCTCCTCCAGCCAGGGCAGTCCGGTTGTAGTCGGCAAGCGGGCCAACCATTGGCCAAATCCAGCGCCATAGTGCATGACGCTCCCTTCCCTGAGCGGCTCGGCCAATACGAAGCCACGGGCCGCCGCTGCAAAAAAGTCATCCCCGACCATAGCCTTGACGGCGGGATAACTGCTCGCCAGCACCTCGCCAAGGCTCAGGATGAAGTGGTTGCGATAGACCTGCAGCACAGACTCGGCAGAAAAGAGCCGGGAGCTGATGTGAGGGGCAATGGCGTCAGGCGCCCCCAGCAGACCGTCAGCAAAGTGCTGTTGCAGTTGTGCCAGTTCAGCCATGGGCTACCTCCCGTGGCGCACTCATGCACGCCTCATCCAGAATGGCGCCTGCCTGCGCCGCCTCTGCCAGCAAGACCGGCAGCGGCGGGATCTCGAGGTCCCACTCAATCAGGGTGGGAATGGCCTGCTTGCGGCAGATCTGGCGATAGAGTTCCCAAACCGGCGCCACCACAGGGGCGCTGTGGGTATCGATATAGAGGGAGCCTTCCGGCAGCTGCTTCTCGGTATAACCGGCCAGATGGATCTCCCCGACGGTGGCGAAATCGATCGCCGCCAGATACTCATCGCAAGAGAAACCGTGATTGAAGGCACTGACATAGAGATTGTTGAGGTCGAGCAGGATGCCGCACTCGCTGCGCTGCTGCAGCTCGGCCAGAAATTCCCACTCGCTCATCTCCCCGGACAGTTGCAGATAGGAGGAGGGATTTTCAATCAACATGCGGCAACCCAGGGTCTGTTGTACCTGCTGGATCTTGTCGCTCATGTTGCGCAGGGAGGCTCGGGTATAGGGCACCGGCAGCAGATCGTTGAAGTAACGCCCACCAATGCTGCCCCAGCTGAGATGTTCGGAGATCCGTACCGGTTTGATCGCCGCGGCCAGTGTCGACAACTGCTGCAGATGGTGCGGATCGAGCGGGTCGGCAGAACCGAGGGACATGCCAACGCCGTGAAGACTGACGGGGTAGTGCTGCGCCAGTTCGGCGAGCACCTGAAAACCGTGACTGTGCCGTTCGAAGTAATTTTCACTATGCACCTCCAGCCAACCGACTGCCGGCAGGGTTTGCCGGATCTCGTCGTAATGGGGAGTGCGTAATCCGATACCAATCAAAGGGTTCATCGCAAGACTCGCTTTCGCCAACCAGAGAAGATGCAGGGGGCGACCCATTGGCCATCCCCTGCCCGATGTCTCTTACTTGGGTTGCAGCGAACCGCCGACCAGCTTCTCGCACAGCCCTTTGGGCATCACCACAAAGGCATCACCCTGAGCATCTTCCTTGGCAGTACCGGCGCAGGAGCTGCTCTTGGTCGCACAGTCATTCTTGCTGGCCTTGACCACGCCGTAGCACTTCTCCTTTTCATCGGCAGCCATGGCTGGCGCCGCAATAAATTGGGCGCCCAGCGCCAGCAGACCGGTCATGGCGGAGGCGATAGCAGTGCTTTTTTTAACATTCATGTTCATGTTCCTTTTGATGTCGTTGGATGTTGCTGATATCCCCGATTTGTCGCAACCGGGTACCTGCAATAGAACCGGCAAACGGGATATTCCCTTTCAAAAAAAACCAAAAAAGAGTTAAAAAACCCAAAGACAGACAATCAATTAATTGATTTTAAACAGCTATTTCATCATTGAAAATTTCTCGACGACCACCCATTAATGAACGAGAAAAGTGCCATATGGTGCTTTCATCCCGTTAATCTTCTTCACTGCGTCCATCAAAAGAGATGCGTCAGACATAAAAAAGCCCCGCCAACAGGCAGGGCTGGATGCAACTTTAAAGAAACAATAAATAAACAAGCGGAGTGGTGTTGGGAGCCAGGAGTTGCGGCAAGCAGATAAAAAAAAGAGACAGCTTTGGCTGTCTCTTTTTGCACATGGTGCGAATGGGGTTTAGTAGAAGATCCGCTCGCCACGCTCGCTCATTTTGAGCCAAACCGGTTTGGTGCTGGTTTTATTCCAGATCCGGTGCAGATAACTGTAGAAGCGGGCACGATCGCTGCGAAACAGCATCACGGGGAAAGCCAGAATGCCCACCAGCAATACATAAATGCGACGAAGAATAATCTGAGTCAGGGAAAAGGGATGAAACATGATGTAACTCCTTACTGGTAAGACCACTGAGCAAAGATTACCCCACTCCATGTAGGATTACTACATCACCAACGTATTTTTTTATAAAAAAATGGTGAAAAACGGGAAATACTGAAAACGGGTTACGTCATTAACTAACAGTTAACAAACTTGCGAAAATCGTGCGCTTTGCCACAGTTATCAGGGGAAAAACATGCAGTAGGGAGACACGCATGAAACTGCCGGAAGTGGCACTGCTGGTGCTGATGGTTGCCCTGACACGGGCACAACTGGAGGAGTGGCAACTGAATCGGGAAGATGCCATCGTGCTGGCCGAACGGGGCGTGCCCACCGTCAGCCTGTGGCAATGCGGCACACTGAAGCAACGGATTGCGGATCTCAACCAGCACAGTGCCGAGGTGCAGTTTCAATATCGGGGGCAAAACATGGCGGATGTGAGCCACTATCTCGAGCGCGAGTGGAAACAGGCTGGCTGCGAACAGTTACTGGTACAGCAAGGATACTGACCAAGGCTCAGACTCGAAGAGTGATGATTGAGATAAACAGAGGAAAGATGGAGGCACGTTCCGGAGTCGAACCGGACTAAACGGATTTGCAATCCGCTGCATAACCGCTTTGCTAACGCGCCATGCTGACAAGACTGATTGTCTTGAAAGTGAATTCCATCGTTGGTGCGATGGAAAATTGGAGCGGGAAACGAGACTCGAACTCGCGACCCCGACCTTGGCAAGGTCGTGCTCTACCAACTGAGCTATTCCCGCGTTACTGCTTTAGTGCCAGTTGCCTGACAACGAGGCGCATTATACGTACCACGAGCGCCAGCACAACCCCTTTTTCGCAATTTAAGCCCTGATGCAGACTGTTTGCTCAGGGTTTAAACGCCTTGCTGCATTTTTCTCCAGCCAGCTGTGACCCACCAAGCGAATTTGGGATAAAGTCGTTGAAATGATTACGCTTTCGTTCGAGACTTGAGCGGCTTAATAACCGGATTCTCAATTGAAAATCACAAGATGAAATGGATCTTCACGCTTCGTGGGCTCAGGCCGCAGTTAATGCTGGCTTTTTTCATGTTGGGCATGGTGCCCTTTTTGGTCATCACCCTCTTCTTCCTATACAGCCACGGCAAGGATCTCACCACCCAGACCTCCAACCATCTGGTCTCCGTCCGTAATATCAAGAAGAGTCAGCTCGAGGATTACTTCAACAACCTCAAAGAGCAGATCATCAACTTCTCCCAGCAGGATTTCGCCGGCAACAGTATCGGCCGTTTCTATGGCTTTACCGGCGCCTTCGAGAAGCTGGGCACCACACCGCAGGAGGCCCGCAGCCGTGCTCAGGCCCGCTATCTGCCCGGCTCCTGGGATCAACTGCGCAAACCAGACAGTCAGGTGGAGATCGAACCCTCCATCACGGCACTTATCCTCGCCGACGAGATGTATGGCCGGGTGCACCAACGCTTTCATCGCGGCTATGCCGACATGGTGCGCAAGTCCAACTACAGCGACATCTTTCTGGTGGACCTCAACGGTGATGTGGTCTATTCGGTCACCAAGCACCCTAACTTTGCCACCAATCTGCTCTCCGGACCTTATCAGGGCAGTGGCTTGGGCCAGACCTTTGCCAAGATCAAACGCCGCCTTGATGGCGGCCAGAAGCCGCAGCAGATCTTCGAATTCACCGATTTTGGCCGCAACGAGCTGACCGGGCAGGTGGTCGCCTACATGGCAGCCCCCGTGATGCAGTACGACTATGTGCGCGGGGTGGTGATTTTCGAGCTGCTGCCGGACAAGCTCAACCAGATCATGGCGGAGCGGGAGGGGCTGGGCGAGACCGGCGAGACCATCCTCATCGGCCCCGACAAGCGGATGCGCGCCGATGCCTGGCTGGCACCGGAGTTTAGCGTCGAGAACAGCTTCAGCCCCAACTTCCGGCCGCTGCAAACGCCCCTCATCACCAAGACTCTCTCCGGCGAGCAGGGGGTAGGGCTGTTCCACTCCTATCAGGATGACGAGGTGCTGGCCGCCTACACCCAAGTGAAGGTGTTCGATACCGAGTGGGCCTTTATCGCCGAGATCTCCACCCGGGAAGCCTATGCCCCGATCCGCCAGCTGGAAACTCTGGTGATTGTGCTGGGTGCCGGCTCGGTGCTGCTGCTGATCCTCTTCTCCCGCTGGCTATCCCACTCCATCACGGCGCCGCTGCGCTCTCTCACCGAAGCAGCCGAGCAGGTGGCCGACGGTGCGCTGGATCACCCCATCGCCATCGAGCGCACCGGCGATGATATCGACCGGCTGGCCGAGGCGTTTCGCCATATGCAGCGCTCGGTGAAGGACAAGATCGAACTCATCGAACAGCAGACCCAGGAGCTGCAACAGCAGGTCAAGCTGACCCACAAGCAGAACCTTAGCCTGCAGCAAGCGGACAAACTCAAGGATGAACTGCTGGCCAACACCTCCCACGAGCTGCGCACCCCCATTCACGGTATCAAGGGGATGGCCGAGTCGATGCTCGCCAGCCAGCAGGATTTGACCGAAGGGCAGCAAAAGCAGCTCGGGCTCATCATCAAGAGCGCCGACGGTCTGGCCCGTCTGGTGGACGATCTGCTGGACTACCACCAGATGCGCTACGGCCAGCTGGAGATCCACTCCCAGCCCGTCTCATCCAAGGGGGTTATCCGGCTGGTGCTGGATCTCTGCCAGCATCTGGTGCAGGCCAAACCCCTCACCCTGGTGGATATCAGCCCGGCCGAACTGCCGCCGGTGCTGGCCGACGAGCAGCGGCTCGAACAGGTGCTCTACAACCTGGTGGGTAACGCCATCAAGTACACGCCGCAGGGCAAGGTGGTGCTCAGTGCCATCGTCGAGAACAACTTCCTGCGCATCAAGGTCACGGATACTGGCATCGGCATCGGCCCCGACCATCTGGAACATATCTTCGAGCCGCTGGTGCAGATGAGCCCGGAGGTAAGCAAACAGGGGGCCGGCCTTGGCCTCTCCATCACCCGCCAGCTGGTGCACCTGATGGGGGGCGAGCTGTTTGTCGAGAGCGAGCCGAGCGTTGGCTCTACCTTCGCCTTTACCCTGCCCCTTGCCACCGGCAAAGCGGCCAATCTGACCCTCGACAGCCGCCAGATCGAGCATCAGCTGGTGCGCCAGCAACCGCTGATCCTGCCGGACTGGGAGAGCGACGATCTGCCCCCTCCCCCCGAGGATGCGCCGCTCATTCTGGTGGTGGATGACGAGCCCATCAACCTGCACATCCTGCGCCATCTGCTGCAGCCCTGCGGCTACCGCATCCTGCCCAGCAGTGACGGCCACGATGCGCTGGCCAAGCTGGCCGAGGAGCCGGTGGACCTCATCCTGCTCGATGTGATGATGCCGACCCTTTCAGGTTTTGACGTCTGCCGTCGCCTGCGCCAGCAGCACCCGAAAGATATGCTGCCGGTGCTGCTGCTCACCGCCCTCAACCAGCCCAAGGATATCGAGGAGGGCTTCGGGGCCGGTGCCAACGACTATCTGGTCAAACCCTTCTGCAAAGAAGAGCTGTTTGCCCGGGTCAAGGCACTGCTGGAGGCCAAGGCCGGACGCGCCTCGCTGGTAGAGAACCGGCTATTGAAGCAGGAGATCGAACATCGCCTCACCCTGCAGGAGCGACTGCATCAGGATCAGCAGCGGCTGCTGGCCCTGCTCGGCGAAGGGGCCGACCCCATGATCTTTATCGACGAGCAGGGCACAGTGCTGTTTGCCTCCCGGGTGCTGGCGCGCCTGCTGGGGCAGGAGCCGGAAGCCATGGAGGGGCAACCCCTCAATGAGTGGCTCGCCACCCCGCTGCAACAGCAGTGGCCCGACCTTGCCAGCGAGCGGGAACACAATCTGGAGTTTCTGGTGGCCGGACAAAAAGATGTGCTCAACGCCCGTGCCCTGCCCATCGCGCTCGGAGGACAGGCCGCTTTCGCCCTCACTCTGAGTACCGAGCTGCGTCAGGATGAGAACCGGGTAATGGCGCTGGAGAACGCCCTCAAGAACCTCTCGCGGCAAGCCATCATCGAAGATGAACAGCTGCTGGGCGAGCTGAGCCGCCTGGGTGGCGAGTTCCGTTCGCTGGCCGACGACCTCATTCGCCAGCAGGATGACGAGCCGCTGCGCCGTGCGCTGGTAGAGACCATGCAGCTCACCCTGGATGCCTGGCAGCAGGGGACCGGCAAGGGCAAAATCGTGCTGGCAGAGAAGAGCAAGCTGTGGCGGGTCTATATGGACAGATCCAGCCCGCAGACCCGCACCCTCGACAAATACCTGAGTCTGGACACCCTGCCCAAGTCGCCACGCTGGAAGACGGTCGTGGCCACCACCGAGTATGTGCTGGGCCACTGCCCGCTCAATGACCACCAGCGCCAGCAGTTGCAGCACAGCGCCCAGACCCTGCGTCAGCTCGCCAACCGCAAGCCATGACACGGCGCCCTAAACGGGCGCCGGATCACAATTGGCAATCTGGTTTCTTTTTATGCAAAACAAAGCCCCGCCCGACCCCGAAACCGAGAGCAGATCCAATTCACAAATTTGTCATATACGCCATTTACACAGCCACTTTTTACGCGAAAACAAATAACGCAAGGTTATGATTTTAAAAAGATAAAAATCGATTTTGACGAGATTGACGTAACACCGTCAATTTTTACGAAAACAACGAAATCAATAGTTGTTGTTTTCCTGTTAATTCTGGTTTGCTTAGGGCGTTGGAAAACAGAACGACAAAGGTTAGACACCTGACCAACACAGAGGGCCGATTTCATCAGCATGCGAAACCGGTGCTCACACAAAACAAGGCGAACCCTCGGGAATGCCAAAAAATAAGAAAGGAAAACATATGCTTGCCAAAGTATCCAAAATCTCTACCGCTGTAATGCTGGGAACCATGATGCTTGCCGGTGCCGCCGGTAACGCCATGGCCGCAGACAATAAAACCGTGCTGACCATGGTCGCACAGCAGGAAACCGCTTGGGTCAAGAACTTCAACCCCTTCCTGCAAGCGGGCTTGCTGCACACCACCCGTCACTTCATCTATGAACCGCTGGTGATCTTCAACGATATGCAAGGGGGCAAACCCGTCTATCGTCTGGCCACCAACTATGCGTTCAGCGATGACCTGAAATCCGTCACCTTCGATCTGCGTGACGGCGTGAAGTGGTCTGACGGCGAAGCCTTTGATGCCGATGACATCATCTTCTCCTTCAATCTGGTCAAGGCCAACAAGGCGCTGGATGAGCGCTCAATCTGGACCCAGATCAAGAGCGTCGAGAAGCTGGCCCCGAACAAGGTCAAATTTGACCTGACCGAGGTCAATACCAACGTGGTGAATGATCTGGTGCTGGTACCTATCGTGCCGGAGCATCAGTGGAAATCGGTGAAAGATCCGGTTGCCTTCACCAACGACAAGCCGGTTGGTACTGGCCCCTTCACCGAAGTGGACAACTTCTCCGCCCAGCTCTATACCCAGTGCCGCAACCCGCACTACTGGGATAACGCCAACCTCGCCATCGACTGTATCCGCATGCCGCAGATGGCCACCAACGATCAGGTGCTGGCTGCTGTCATGAAGGGTGACATCGACTGGTTCGGCTCCTTCGTGCCGGATATCGAGCGCCTCTACGTCGGCAACGATCCGAAGAACAACAAATACTGGTTCCCGGCCTCTGGTACCGTGGCGTTCAACGTCAACTTCCAGACCAAGAACCCGGGCAATAACGAAGCCTTCAACGACATCAACTTCCGCCGCGCCTTCTCCATGGCGATGGACCGCCAGTCCATGGTGGATATCGCAGGCTACGGCTACCCCACCGTCAACGAGTACCCGTCAGGTCTGGGCAAAGCCTTTGACTCCTGGAACAACCCGGAAGTGGACAAGAAGTACGGCAAGTACAACAAGTTCGATCTGGAAGGGGCCAAGGCCCTGCTGAAAGAGGCAGGCTACAAGGATTGTGACGGCGACAAGTTCCTCGACACCCCGAGCTGCAAAAAGATCGAGTTCAAGGTTCTGGTGCCGAACGGCTGGACCGACTGGGTCAACACAGTACAGATCGGTGTAGAAGGGCTGCAGGCATTGGGCCTGAACGCCAAGACCGCCACCCCGGAAGCGACCGTCTGGACCGAGAACCTGATCACTGGTGACTTCGACGTCGCCCTGCAGGGTTACTTTGCCGGTGCCAACCCGCACAAGTACTTCGAGACTGCGTTCCACTCCCGCAACATGGGTGACCGTGGCAACCGCTTCGCCGCGCCCCGTTACAAGGATCCCGAACTCGACAAGCTGATCGATGACTTCACCCAGACCGCCGATGCGGCCAAGCAGAAGGAGATCATGTTCGCTATCCAGGATCGTGTTGGTGCCAACCAGACCATCATTCCGGTCTTCAACAACCCGACCTGGTATGAGTACAGCACCAAGCGCTTCAACGGCTGGTTCAGTGCTGATAACCCGGTAGCCAAACCTCAGCTCCACCCGGACACCCCTGAGCGTCTGCTGCACGTGTTGTCCCTCAAGCCAAACAGCTAAACAATCCCGGCCCCCTGCGGGGGGCCATCTTCCCCGTTAATCCCCTTCTTGCCCGACTTTGCCGGGGTTGGGGTAGCTATACCCGACGCGGGGCAGACTTGCAGTAAAAGGTACTATCATGGGATTCATACTGAGACGCTTTTCCTTCTATCTGGTTGCCTTTCTGGTAGCCGCCACCATCAACTTCCTGTTACCCCGTGCCATGCCAGGGGATCCTGTCTCCGTGATGTTTGGCCGTGCTGGCGCCATGATGGAACCCGCCGCCCTGGAAGCCCTCAAAGCCACCTTCGGCTTCGTCGACGGCCCCATCGGCACCCAGTTTCTCACCTATGTGAAGAGTGTCTTCACCTGGGATCTCGGCACCTCGGTGCGCTTCTACCCGCAGCAGGTCTCTGACGTGCTGGGCCGTGCCATCGGCTGGACCCTGTTTCTGGTCGGCACCTCCACCATCCTGAGCTTCTCCATCGGTTCCATCGTCGGCATCTTCGCCGCCTGGTATCGCGGCGGCCGGATGGACAGCATTCTCTCCCCGCTCACCCTGGTGATGCAGGCCATTCCGCCGGTGGTGGTCTCCCTGCTCGCCCTGTTCCTGTTCGGGGTCAGCCTCGAATGGCTGCCCATCGGCTACGCCTACAGCCCGGAGATCAAGGCTGACTGGGGCTGGGAGCACATCAAGAGCATCATGACCCACGCCATCATGCCGGTGCTGACTCTGGCCGTGGTACAGGTGGGGGGCTTTCTTATCACCATGCGCAACAACATGATCAACCTGCTGGGCGAGGATTACATCACCATGGCCAAGGCCAAGGGGCTCTCCAGCAACCGGGTGATCTTCAACTACGGCGCCCGCAACGCCATTCTGCCCAGCGTCACCGCCCTCTCCATGGCGCTCGGCTTCGTCATCGGTGGCTCCCTCATCACCGAAGTGATCTTCAACTATCCCGGCCTGGGCCTGACCCTCTATCAGGGCATTCTGGCCCGCGACTACCCGCTCATTCAGGGGCAGCTGCTCATCATGACCATCACCATGCTCAGCTTCAACTTCCTGGCCGATGTGCTCTACGTCTTCCTGGATCCCCGTCTGCGTACAGGAGGCAAATAAGATGCGTATGCCCACAATCCTCAAAATCCTGCTGGGCAACAAGAAGGCTGCCTGTGGCCTCGCCATCGTGGTTGCCTTCGTACTGATGGCCCTCTTTGCCCCCATTCTGGCCAGCAACGAGCCGACCAAACGGGTGGCTCGCCCGCACCAGCCGCCCAGTGCCGAGTTCGTGATGGGTTCAACCCGCATGGGCCACGATATCTGGGCCCAGTTCACCAACGGTGCCCGTATCTCGCTGCTGGTGGGCTTCAGCGCAGGCCTGCTGGTCTGCACCCTGGCCGTCGCCATCGGCATCACCGCCGGTTACTTCGGCGGTCTGGTGGATGAGTGCCTCACCTTCCTGATGAACGTGGTGCTGGTGATCCCCAACCTCCCCTTGCTACTGGTGCTGGCGAGCTTTATCGGGGAGGCGTCACCGGCGGTGATTGCCGTGATAATAGGGTTGACCTCGTGGGCCTATGGCGCGCGGGTCATCCGTGCCCAGACCCTGGCCCTGCGCGAGAAAGAGTTCGTCATCGCCGCCGAAGTACTGGGCGAGCCGGCCTGGCGCATCATTCTGGTAGAGATCCTGCCCAACCTCATCTCCATCATCGGGGTGAGCTTCATCGGCTCCATCATCTACGCCATCGTCACCGAAGCGACCCTGGAGTTCCTGGGGCTTGGCGACCCGACCGTGGTGAGCTGGGGCATCATGCTCTACAACGCCCAGACCTCCAGTGCCATTCTGGTCGGCGCCTGGTGGGAGATCCTGGCCCCCTGCTTCGCCATCGCCACCCTGGGTGCCGGTCTGGCCCTGCTCAACTTCGCCATCGACGAGATTGCCAACCCGCAGTTGCGCTCCCACAAAGGGTTGAGCCGCTGGAAGAAACTTGCAACACCGGTCGCAACACCACTCTCTGCCGCACAGGAGAAGACAGCATGAACAAGCATCCCCTGCTGTCAGTACGCAATCTTTGCGTCGACTACATCACCGAAAATGGCGACGTGCGCGCCGTCAACTCGGTGAGCTTCGATATCAGACAAGGCGAGATCTTCGGTCTCGCCGGTGAGTCGGGCTGCGGCAAATCCACCGTCGCCTTCTCGGTGGCCCGGCTGCACAAGCCGCCCGCCTACATCAGCGGTGGCGAGATCCTGTTCAAGGGGGAGAACATCCTCCATTACAACGACGAGCGGCTGCGCTCCTATCGCTGGCAACAGGTGTCGGTGGTGTTCCAGTCCGCCATGAACGCCCTGAACCCTGTGCTGCGGATGGAGGAGCAGTTCTGCGACGTACTGCTGGCCCACAACCCCGGCATGACCCGTTACGAGGCGATCAAGCGCGCCCAGGAGCTGCTCACCATCGTCGATATCCACCCGAGCCGGCTCAAGGATTACCCGCACCAGTTTTCCGGCGGCATGCGCCAGCGGCTGGTGATCGCCATCGCCATGGCGCTCAACCCCGAGCTCCTGATCATGGATGAACCGACCACGGCACTCGATGTGGTGGTGCAGCGGGAGATCCTGCAGAAGGTCTATGCCCTGAAAGAGAAGTTCAACTTCTCCATTCTGTTCATCACCCACGACCTCTCCCTGATGGTGGAGTTCTGCGATCGCATCGGCATCATGTATGCCGGTGAACTGGTGGAGGTCGCTCCCTCCAAGGCGATCCTGACCGCGCCGCTGCACCCCTATACCAGAGGGCTGGGCAACTCCTTCCCGCCCCTACACGGGCCGAAGAAGGTACTGGAGGGGATCCCGGGCACCCCGCTCAACCTGCTGGAGGTGCCGGTCGGCTGCCGCTTTCAGGCCCGCTGCGGCAAGGTGCACGATCGCTGCCGTCAGGAGTACACCAGATTGGCCGAGATCCGCCCCGGGCAACAGACCGCCTGCCACCTCTATGAGGAGCAGGGACTGCAACAAGATTCCGTGATCTATCTGGACAAGGCCGCTGGCTGTTAAGGATGTCTGTCATGCAAATCGCCAAAACCGATGCACCCATCATCGAAGTCCAGCACCTCTACAAGGACTTCCCCATCAACTCCAATGCCATCAAGAGTGGCAAGATGCGGGCACTGTCCGACATCACCTTCAACCTGCACCGGGGCCGCGCCCTGGCGGTGGTCGGTGAGTCGGGCTCCGGCAAGAGCACCATCGCCAAGATCATCGCCAAGATGTACAAGCTCAGTGCCGGGCGCATTCTCTATCGCGGCCACGATCTGGAGGAGTTCAACAAGGGCACCGCCCTGCTGGACTATCGCCAGAGCGTGCAGATGGTGTGGCAAGATCCGTTCGGTTCATTGAACCCGACCCACACCATCTATCACCACATCGCCCGCCCCCTGCTGCTGCACAGCAAGGTGATCGACAAGAAAGATCTGCCCGACATGGTCTACGCCCTGCTGGAGAAGGTGGGGCTCACCCCCGCCAAAGCGACGGCGGCCAAGTATCCGCACCAGCTCTCCGGCGGCCAGCGCCAGCGGGTCAACATCGCCCGCAATCTGGCGGTGGAGGCGGAAGTGGTGCTGGCGGACGAACCCACCTCCATGCTCGACGTCTCCATTCGCATCGGCATCCTCAACCTGATGGAGCAGATGAAGAATGAGCTCGGCGTCTCCATGCTCTACATCACCCACGACATCGCCACCGCCCGCTATGTGGCGGAAGATCTGGCGGTGATGTATGTGGGGCACATGGTGGAGTGGGGCGAGGTGGATGAGATCCTGCACCACCCGCAGCACCCCTACACCCAGCTGCTCATCTCGGCGGTGCCCGACCCCGAGAAGAGTATCCACGCCGAGTTGGAAGGGGGCCGCAAGGGGGAGATCCCGCTCTGGACGCCGGAGTCCTGCGGTTGCCCCTTTGCCGGACGCTGCAATCAAGCGATGCCCCGCTGCAAGGAGGCGCTGCCACCCATCACCAAGCTTGCCGACAACCACTTCGTGCGTTGCTACCTCTACGAGTGAAGGTGAGCCTTAGACCGGCCGGACAACCCTGTCCGGCCATGCCTCGATACGGGGCGGCCACAGCCCCGTGATGTGCCTCACCGCCCGGCGGTGAACCACAGGAGTAATACCTTGATGGAACTCTTGATCAATCAGGTGGGCTACGAGTGCGACGGACATAAGGTCGCCCTGTTGCAAACCTCCCCCGCCCCTGATCTCGGCGGCTATGTCAGGCTGCAACGCCTCGATGATGGCCAGATCCTGTTTGAAACCCCGCTGCAACCGGCCGGCAGCGTTCCCGGCTGGCAGGGCCGCGCTTACTGGCGTGCCGACTTCTCCGCCTTCAAGGAGCCCGGCCACTATCGGCTGGAGGCGATCACTGCCCAAGGCATAGTCCGCTCGACCCGCTTTGCCATCGGCCAGGATCTGCTGGCCAGCCACTGCCTCTCCGATGTCATTCACTACTTCAAGGGCCAGCGCGCCAGCGGCACCTTCGATCGGGCCGACCGCAGCGCCCGCCTGTTTGGCACCGACCAGCACAAAGATGTGCACGGCGGCTGGTTCGATGCCAGCGGCGACATGAGCAAGTACCTGAGCCACCTCTCCTACGCCAACTACCTCAACCCCCAGCAGACCCCCATGGTGGTGTGGGCTCTGCTCAAGTGCCGGGAACTGCTGGCCCCGCGCCGCGATATCGACGGGGTGAACCTCTGCAAGCGGCTCAATGACGAGGCGCTGCACGGCGCCGATTTCCTCTGCCGGATGCAGGATGAGTCGGGCTTCTTCTACATGACCCTGTTCGATAAGTGGAGCAAGGATCCCGCCCAGCGCGAGCTGTGCGCCTATGCCACCCAGCAGGGGCTCAAGTCTGCCAACTGGCAGGCGGGGTTCCGCCAAGGGGGCGGCATGGCCATCGCCGCGCTGGCCCGCGCCGCCCGCGAGAGCGTTAGCGGCGACTTCGATGCCAGCCGCTACGCCGAGGCAGCCAAACGCGGCTACCTGCATCTGCGTGAACACAACCTCTCCTATCTGGATGACGGGATCGAGAACATCATCGACGACTACTGCGCCCTGCTAGCAGCGGTGGAGCTGACCCGCACCTTCGGCAACGAGTGGCTGAATGAAGCGAGAGTCCGTGCCAGCAAGCTCTGTGCCCGCCAGCGCCCTCATCCTGAGCTGGGTCACTACTGGTCGGCTAACGAGGATGGCTCGCGCCCCTACTATCACGCCGCCGAGGCGGGCCTGCCGGTGCTGGCACTGCTGGAATATCTGGGCGTAGAGCCGGATCAGGATTACAAGGCCAGGGTACAAACCGTGGTGGAGCAGGCGCTGGCCGCCGAGCTGGCGCTCTGTGCCCGCGCGGGCAACCCCTTCTCCCTCGCCCGCCAATATGTGAAAGGGGTGGATGAAGCGCCGCGCGTCAGCTTCTTTATGCCCCATCACAACGAGTCCGGTTACTGGTGGCAGGGGGAGAATGCCCGCCTCGCCTCGCTGGCGACCATGGCCTTTGCTGGCGCCCGCCACTTCCCCCACCAGAGCCAGCCGCTCATCACTTACGGTCAGCGCCAACTCGACTGGATCCTCGGGCAAAACCCCTTCAACGCCTGCATGCTGGCGGGCCACGGCATCAACAACCCCGCCTATACTGCCGGTTATCCCAATGCGCAGGGGGGTATCTGCAACGGCATCACCTCAGGGTTTGATGACGAAAATGAGGTGGCCTTTATTCCGGAGGAGTACAAGGATCGGCTGGATCAGAACTGGCGCTGGGGCGAGCAGTGGATCCCCCACGCAGCCTGGTTTGCCCTTGCAATCACCTGGCTGAATGCGCAGGGAAATGGAGGTCACCATGATTGAGTTCTGGGTCGGTGTCGATGGCGGGGGCACCCACACCCGCGCCCGCATTCGGGATCGGGCGGGCAAGCTGCTCGGCGAGGGGCGCGCGGCCGGCTCCAATCTGGAGCTGGGCATCCCCCATGCCCACGCCAATGTGCTGGCCGCCATCGCCAGCGCCCGCCTTGCCGCCGGGATCGCTATAGAGAGTGAACAGCAGATGGGGGTCGGACTGGCGCTCGCCTCCGCCGAGCTGGCCGACTGCTATCACGCCCTGCTCGAGATGCCCTTCCCCTTTGCCAGCGTCAGGCTCACCTCCGATGCCTTCGGTGCCTGCCTCGGCGCCTTTGGCGGCCGTGAGGGGGCCATTCTGATCGCCGGTACCGGCTCGGTGGGGCTGGTCTATCAGGAGGGGCAGATCCGCACCTGCTCCGGCCGCGGCTTCCCCATTTCAGACATAGGCAGCGGCGCCTGGCTGGGGCTGCGCGCCATCCAGCAATCCCTGCTCTGCCACGACGGCATTCTGCCCCCCAGCACCCTCGCCATCCGCTTGATGGATCGCTTCAAGCGGGATCAGGCCGAGGTGGTACGCTGGGCCGCCCGCGCCATTCCGGCGGACTATGGCCACTTTGCCCCCTGGGTATTCGATGCCGCCAGCGATGGCGACGAGCTCGCCAATCAGCTGCTGGACGAAACCTGCGAACAGCTGCGGATCCTGCTGGAGGGGATGACCCAGCTGGGTGCCAGACAAATCGCCCTGCTGGGGGGGATTGGCACCCGCCTCGCTCCCCGTCTCGGCCAGCTCAACCTGATCCCCCCCCAGGCAGATGCGCTCGATGGCGCCATCCTGTTTGCCCAATCAGAGGATTTTCCATGTTTACACCCCTGATCCACACCCAGGTCGCCCGACGTGACGGCGAGGATGTCTGGTTCACTTTCACCCTCTCCCGCATGCCGGATACCAAGTGGAAGCTGCACTTCTGTCTGGCTCGCCACATCGACCCCGACTCCTTGCAAGGGGGTGAGCTGGAGCGCCAGAGCGGCAGCTACAAGGTGATTGTCCCAAAAACAGGCAGCTGCGAGCTGCGCTTTTGCTGCCGCCAGACCCCCATCAAGAAGCTCTCCGACATGCCGCAGGGCTTTTTCCTCAGCTTGCCGGAGGCGACCACGGGTGCCCAGCTGCTGCCGGTGACGCTGGCAGCGCAGGATCTCGGACTGGATAACCCGCCGGTAGCCCGCCCCGACCTGCCGGATGTCGAGCCCCTGCCCGGTATAGTGCCGCAACCGGCCCATCTGGTACTGCTGGAGGGGAACTTCCGGCTGGCCGAGCGGGCTCATGTCAGCGCCCCCCGCGATGTGCCGAAATTGCTGGCTCACTTCAACGAACTCACATCGCTGGCGCTGGAGCAGGATCACGACGCAGAAATCCGGCTGACCGAGGCCAAACTGGCCCCCGAAGCCTACCAACTGACCATCACGCCGCAGGAGGTGGTAATTGCCGCCGCCGACGAAACGGGCTGGCGTCATGGGCTGGTGACGCTAGCCCAGTGGTATCTGCAACATGGGGAGAGCCTGCCCTGCATCACGCTGGAGGATGCCCCGCGCTTTGGCTTTCGCGGCATTTTTCTCGACTGCGCCCGCCACTTCCACACCCCGGCCACCATCAAGCGCCTGCTCAAGCTGATGAGCCTCTACAAGTTCAACCGCTTCCACTGGCACCTGACCGATGACGAGGGGTGGCGGCTCGAGATCAAGGCCTTCCCAGCATTGACCGACGTGGGTGCCTGGCGCGGCCACGATCTGGCGATCGCCCCCCAGCTCAGCGGCGGTGCCGAACCCTATGGCGGCTACTACACCCAGAGCGAGGTGAAGGAGCTGGTGAGCTATGCCAGTGAGCTCGGCATCACCGTCATTCCCGAGATCGACATTCCGGGCCACTGCCACGCCGCCATCAAGGCGCTGCCCGAGTTGCTGATCGAAACGGCGGATCACTCCCGCTACCGCTCGGTTCAGCATTTCGATGACAACGTGCTCAACCCCGCCCTGCCCGGCACCTACCGCTTTCTGGAGGCGGTGCTGGACGAGGTATGCGAGCTCTTTCCCGGCCCGCAGATCCACATGGGGGGTGACGAGGTGCCGACCGGGGTCTGGACCGACAGCCCCGCATGCCAACTGCTGATGACCGAGCAGGGCTACGCCGACTGCCGCGAGCTGCAGGGCCATCTGCTGCGCCACTGCCAGCGCTATCTGGCCGCCAGAGGCAAACAGATGATTGGCTGGGAGGAGATCCTGCATGGCGACAAGGTGAGCCGCAAAGCGGCCATCTGTGCCTGGACCAGCTTTCAGGCGGGGCTGGATGCTGCCGCGGCCGGTTATCCGGTGGTGATGGCACCCGCCCAGTTCCTCTATCTCGATCTCGCCTGGAGCGCCGATATTCATGAACCCGGCCTCTACTGGGCGGGTACCCTCAATCTGGAGCAGATCTACTCGTGTGACCCTGCCCCAGCCGATTTCCATGCCAACGATAACATCCTCGGGGTGCTGAGCCCCTTGTGGTCAGAATTGATCACCAGCCGTGATCGTCTCGACTACATGTTGTTCCCGCGTATGCTGGCCACGGCCGAGGTGGCCTGGAGCGATACCGCCCACAAGGGCTGGGAGCACTTCGCCGCCCGCCTGTCGGGTCAGCTGCAGATCCTCGATCAGTTGCAGGTGCGCTACCGGATGCCACAGAGGTAATGTTGTCTCTACTTTGGCGGCCAATCGGCCGCCTTTTTTACGATTAGCCAACAAAACATCAACTTCCCCCTACCATTCATCCGCCATTATTGGCAAAATCCAGCCCCCAATGAAGCTGGTCTGCCTCCTGCTGGCGCGAGCCTGCGGCCACCTCCAGATCTGCCACAATAACAACGACAACATTATCAACAAGAACATCGGAGCGTATTCCTATGGCCCGCAGAGATGTCCATACCCTGGATAGCGAAGTGGAGTTTCCTGCCGACGTACAACTGGTCTCCACCACTGACCTGCGTGGGGTGATCACTTATGCCAATCCGGCTTTTTGCACCATCGCCGGCTATAGCGCCGACGAGCTGGTCGGTCACAACCACAATCTGGTACGCCACCCCGACATGCCTAAGGCCGCCTTCGCCGATCTCTGGGCCCGCCTCAAGGAGGGCAAACCCTGGCGCGGCATCGTCAAAAATCGCTGCAAGGATGGTCGTTACTACTGGGTAGATGCCTACGTCACCCCCATCTACGAAGGCAACAGGATCAGCGGCTACCAGTCGGTACGCTGCAAGCCCGAGCCCCAATTCAAGCGCATCGCCGCTCAGACCTACCAAGCCCTGCTCAAGGCCGAGCGCGGCAACAGCAACAACCTTCCCTCTCTTGCCAGAGTGCGCACCCCGGCCATTACCCTGCTGCTGCTCGGCATGATGGGCTGGGCCTTCGCCAGCCAAGGGGCTGTGACCGTCCTGCTGATGCTGCTGCCCCTGTTGCTTCTTGGCGGAGCCTACTGGCGCGAGCTCTTTGCCCTGCCCCACTATCTGCAGCAACTGGGCCGTGAATATGACAGTCTGACCCGGCTGGTCTACTCCGGTGACAACCCCGGCGCCATTGCCGATTTTCATATCAAGATGCTTCAAGCCCGCATCCGAACCGTATTGGGACGGATCAACGATGCCACGGCACCTCTGCAAACCCTGGCCATCAATCTGAAGCAGGCCTCTCATCAGGCCTGTCTCGATATCAACGAGCAAGATGCCCAGACCCAGCAGATGGCTACAGCTATGACTCAAATGGCCAACACAGCTCACGAGATCGCCCGCAACATTCAGGACTCCAACGGTCAGGTCAACGAAGCTCGCAATCGTTGTAAACAAACCAACCAGCAGTTGAACCAGACCGAGCAACAGATCGAACAGCTCGCCAAACAGGCAGAGCTGGCGTTCAACTCGGCGGTAGAGCTCGCCAGCGAATCCGAACGGATTGGCAGTGTCATGGGCGAGATCCAGGGCATCGCCGAGCAGACTAACCTGCTGGCCCTCAACGCAGCCATCGAAGCCGCTCGCGCCGGGGAGCAGGGCCGTGGTTTTGCGGTGGTGGCCGACGAGGTGCGTACCCTGTCGACCCGCACCCACAAGGCGACCGAGCAGATCCAGGGCAGCATCAAGCAGATCCAGCACACGCTGGGACGTTGGAAGGGGATGATGCAGGAGAACCTGCAGCAGACCCGCGCATGTGCCGAGATGACCCGCCAGGGCGCCAGCAGCCTCCATACCGTGCTGACAGAGATAGAGCTGGTCACCGAACACTCCACCCAGATCGCCACCGCTGCAGAGCAACAACAAGCTGTAGTGGAGGAGATCAGCCGCAGCATCCACCAGATCTCCGAGTACTCCCACGCCAACAGTCAGAAGATGCTGGATGTCGATCACTCAAGTCAGGCTCTGCTGGAACGGGCCAAGCAACTGAAGGGGCTTAGCCAGACCTTCGGCTGAATCATTGCCAGCCCCATGACAGAAGCGCCACAATGGCGCTTCTGTTGTTTTTGACGAATCGGGTTTATGAGCATTGAATCAAGTCCTGTCCCATTGAACAAAACTGCCCGTATCGAAGCGATCATCGCCTTGATCCCGGCAGGCCGGGTGGTCAGTTACGGTCAGGTGGCCGATCTGGCCGGGCTGCCCGGACGGGCAAGACTGGTGGGCAAGGTGCTGCGGGAAACCGACAAGGTACTGCCGTGGCATCGGGTGCTGGGCGCAGCGGGCACTATCTCGTTACCGAAAGGATCGCCAGGCTTTGCCGAACAGACGGGACGCCTGCAGCAGGAGGGGGTCGTGGTGATCGGTGGGCGGGTCAGAATGAAGGAGTGGCAATGGCAGCCCGATCTGGCCGAGCTGCTTTTTCTACTGCCGTTTTGAGGGGATCACAGCCGGTTCACTCCAGCGGCGCCAGGATCTCGTCGCTGCGCACCTGCACCGGTATGGTCTCGTCCGCGCGCTGCAGCAGCACCAGCAAGCTCTGCCGGTCAACCTCCAGCACATAGGCCGCCCCTTCCCGGGTCATGCAGCTCATGCCCGGCCGGATCTCGTTAATCTCCATCTCAACCTCCTTGTCTACTTCGCGATTGACGACAGCTGCACTCCTTGCAGCTGTCTCAGTATACCGCTATCCATAAGCAAAGAGGCCCCTTGTCGGGGCCTCTTTTCATCAGGCTTTTTTAGCCTTTGGCAAACTCTCTTGCCAGGTACCGTTGTCGTAATGAGCGGTCCAACCGGTCGCCTTGCCGTTGACCTCGCTCATCACGTACTGCTCCTTGGTCTTGCGACTGAAGCGCACGATAGCGGGGTTGCCGTCCGGATCAGTGAGCGGGGCACCGGCCAGATACTTGTGCTTGGCGGAGATGCGATCCTTGAAGCGCTTGAGCTCTTCCACCAGCGGCGCGCGGGTCTCGCGGGATTTGGGGAAGTTGCTGGCCGCCAGGAACAGACCGGCAGCACCGTCACGCAGCACGAAGTGGGCATCGGACTGGGTGCACTTGAGCTCCGGCAGCGGCACAGGATCCTCCTTCGGCGGCGCGATGTCGCCGTTTTTCAGGATCTTGCGGGTATTCTTGCAAGTCTCGTTGGTGCAGCCCATGTACTTGCCGAAACGGCCGTTCTTGAGCTGCATCTCGGCTCCGCAACGGTCGCACTCGATGCTCGGCCCTTCGTAGCCCTTGAGCTTGAACTGGCCCTTCTCGATTTCGTAGCCATCGCAATCCGGGTTGCGACCACAGACGTGCAGCTTGCGGCTGTCGTCGATGATATAGGCATCCATCGCAGTGCCACAGACGCCGCAGCGGTGCTTGGCGCGCAGCGCTTCGGTTTCCGCCTCTTCGCCGTCAGTGGCGGAGACAAACTCGTCGGCAGAGACCAGGTTGATGGTCTTCTTGCAGCGCTCTTTCGGCGGCAAAGCATAGCCGGAGCAACCAAGGAACACGCCGGTGGTGGCGGTACGAATGCCCATCTTGCGGCCGCAATCCGGGCAGTCGATGTCGGTCATCACCATCTGGTTGGCACGCATGCCGCCCTCTTCGGGCGCCTTGTCGGCCTTCTCCAGCTCCTGGGTAAACTCGGCGTAGAAGGCGTCCAGCACCTTCTTCCACTCAAGGCTCCCTTCGGCGATGCCATCGAGCTTGTCTTCCATCTTGGCGGTGAACTCGTAGTTCATCAGCTCAACGAAGTTCTCCACCAGACGATCGGTGACAATCTCGCCCATCTTCTCGGCGAAGAAACGGCGGCTCTCGACCCGTACATAACCGCGATCAACGATGGTGGAGATGATGGAGGCGTAGGTTGACGGACGACCGATGCCGCGTTTTTCCAGCTCGCGCACCAGCGCAGCTTCAGTGAAACGGGCAGGCGGCTTGGTGAAGTGCTGGCGCGGATCCAGCTTGACCAGTTTCAGCACCTCGCCAACGGTCACCGCCGGCAGCTGACTATCTTCGCCCTTGCGACCCATCGGCGGCAGCGCCTTGGTCCAACCGGCGAAGCGCAGGGTACGACCACGGGCCTTGAGCTCGAACTCACCCGCCTTGACAGTCAGGGTGGAGGAATCGTACTGAGCCGGGGTCATCTGGCAGGCAACGAACTGACGCCAGATGAGGTCGTACAGACGCATGGCATCCGGCTCCATCCCTTCCAGCATCTCGGCAGTCACCTGTACGTTGGAGGGACGGATCGCCTCGTGCGCTTCCTGAGCATTGGCCTTGGCGCCATAAAGATTCGGCTCGGCTGGCAGATAGGCCGCGCCATACTGCTCGCCGATATATTCACGCACCGCCTCAACCGCCTCTTTGCTGAGGTTGGTGGAGTCGGTACGCATATAGGTGATGTAACCCGCTTCATAGAGACGCTGGGCCATCATCATGGTTTTCTTGACCCCGAAGCTCAGACGGGTAGAGGCCGCCTGCTGCAGGGTGGAGGTGATAAACGGCGCGGACGGTTTGGAGCCGGTCGGCTTGTCTTCCCGGTTCACCACCTTGTAGTCGACCCCTTCTAGGGCTGCGACAGCGGCAAAGGTCTCGGCCTGGGTCACCGGCTTGAAGTCGGCCCCGTTGCGGCTGACCACTTCCATCCGCAGATCGCTCTTGTCGGCGGTCAGCAGGTCGGCATTGAGATCCCAGAACTCGACCGGAACGAACGCCTTGATTTCGCGCTCTTTATCGACGATGAGACGCACCGCAACGGACTGTACCCGACCGGCGGAGAGACCGCGGGCCAGTTTCTTCCACAGCAGCGGGGAGACCATGTAACCCACCACGCGGTCGAGGAAACGACGGGCCTGCTGGGCATTGACGCGGTCAATATTGAGTTCGGACGGCTGGGCAAACGCCTCCTTGATGGCGCTCTTGGTGATTTCGTTAAACACCACGCGCTTGTAGCGGCTGTCGTCGCCACCGATGATCTCGCGCAGGTGCCAGGCGATCGCCTCTCCTTCTCTATCCAAGTCGGTTGCGAGATAGATGGTGTCGGCTTTCTCGGCCAGACTTTGCAACTCGCTGACCACCTTCTCCTTGCCGGGCAAAATCTGGTAGTTGGCCTGCCAGCCAGCGGTCGGATTGATACCCATCCGGGCAAACAGGGCCTTGCGATCCTTGGCAGCCTTCTCGGATTCGCTCAACTTGATGCCGCGAATGACAGGTTTCTTGGGCTCGGTGCTGGCGCTGCCGCTGGTGGGCAGATCGCGAACATGACCAACGCTGGATTTCACCACGTAGTCCTTGCCCAGATATTTGTTGATCGTCTTGGCCTTGGCCGGAGACTCCACTATGACCAGTGATTTGCCCATGCTGTAACTATTATCCTCATTGCACCCGACGGGGTTGGTGTGCGGTTTTGTGGGGCTGTATAAGAGATTTGGCGCGAAAAAGCAATCTTGTGAGCAAATTTGCCTGACCAGCCCGAACCACACGGCTTCTTTTATTGCTTCTTTATTTATTAATGCGAAGGCAACAGGCCGGACGCAACCGCTTTTTCAATTTTCTGCCATACCGCCCCTCTTTTTATATCTGAAACGACATAAAAACGTCTGCTGGTTACCAGCTTGTTACAAAAACATAAAATCTCTTTATAATGGCCCAACCCCGACGCATTGCGCGCGGAAGGAACCGCTACCCATCATAAAAATCGAAAGGATGTACTCAATGAAGCACTTCGAGGTCAATTTCGACGGTCTGGTCGGCCCGACTCATAACTATGCCGGCCTCTCCTACGGCAACGTTGCCTCCCAGAGCAATGCCCAGGAGGCTTCCAATCCGAAAGAGGCCGCCAAGCAGGGGCTGCGCAAGATGAAGGCGCTGACCGAGCTTGGCATGACCCAGGGGGTACTGGCGCCACAAGAGCGTCCCGATCTCGCCACCCTGCGCCGCCTAGGCTTCACCGGCAACGATGCCCGGGTGCTGGAACAGGCCGCCAAACAGGCTCCCGCTGTACTGGCTGCCTGCTATTCGGCCTCCAGCATGTGGACAGCCAATGCCGCCACCGTTTCTCCCAGTGCCGATACCCAGGATGGCCGCATTCACTTCACCCCCGCCAACCTGACCAACAAGTTTCACCGCTCTCTGGAGCCGGACGTTACAGGCCGTATCCTGCGCGCCGTGTTCAACAATGATCGCCACTTCAGCCACCACCTGCATCTGCCGGAGAATGACCACTTCGGCGACGAGGGGGCAGCCAACCACACCCGGCTCTGTCGCGCCTATGGCGAGGCAGGGGTCGAGCTGTTCGTCTATGGCCGCAGCGCTTTTGACTACTCCCGCCCGGCGCCGAAGCGCTACCCGGCCCGCCAGACTCTGGAGGCAAGCCAGGCCATCGCCCGCCTGCATGGCCTTGGCGAGGAGAGCGTGGTGTTTATTCAGCAAAACCCGGAGGTGATCGATCAGGGGGTATTCCATAACGACGTGATCGCGGTGGGCAACCAGAACCTGCTCTTCTTCCACCAGCAAGCGTTCCTCAACACCGAAGCGGTGCTGGCCGAGATCAGCGGCAAGTTTGGCGAGGGAGATTTGCACTTTATCGAAGTGCCGACTGCCGAGGTATCCGTGCTGGATGCGGTGAAATCCTACCTGTTCAACACCCAGATCCTCACCCTGCCGAGCGGTGAGATGGCCATCATCGCCCCCACCGAGTGCCGCGACAATCCGGCGGTGTCGGCCTATCTCGGCAAGCTGCTGACGCAGGAGACCCCGATCAAGGCAGTCCACTATATGGATGTGAAACAGAGCATGCGCAATGGTGGCGGCCCGGCCTGTCTGCGACTGCGGGTTGCCATGAACGATCAGGAACTCGCCGCGGTCAATCCGGCCTGCCTGATCAACGACAGCCAGTTTGCCCGCCTCGATGGCTGGGTCGATCGCCACTACCGCGACCGCCTGACCCTCGATGACCTGCGGGATCCGGCACTGGTGCAGGAGTCCCGCAGCGCACTGGACGAGCTGACCCAGATCCTGAAACTGGGTTCGGTCTACCCGTTCCAGCGCTAGATGTGATGCCCGGCAAGACCGCCGACACTGGCGGTCTTCTGCTATCTGCCTTCTCTTCAGCGCGATCGCCAACTTGCACAGATGCTGTTTTGTGCAGAAAAGCAGTGCACAACTTGCTGATAAGCTTGAATTTTGAGCTGGATGTATCAAAAAATCGACGAACAGTCATTTTTTACTGCCAGATGCCTCATCAAGGGGTTCACAAAGCCTCTGGATCTGATAGTATGCGCCTCGCACTTGGGGAGGGGTTCCCGAGCGGCCAAAGGGATCAGACTGTAAATCTGACGGCTCTGCCTTCGAAGGTTCGAATCCTTCTCCCTCCACCATTCAAGTGCAAAGTAGTGACAATCAGGAAATACCCCGTGGAGGGGTTCCCGAGCGGCCAAAGGGATCAGACTGTAAATCTGACGGCTCTGCCTTCGAAGGTTCGAATCCTTCTCCCTCCACCATTTCCCTGATTGCAATGGCTGAATACAATTTGCTTTGCCCCTGTGGAGGGGTTCCCGAGCGGCCAAAGGGATCAGACTGTAAATCTGACGGCTCTGCCTTCGAAGGTTCGAATCCTTCTCCCTCCACCATCATTCAAGAAAACCCGGCCTCGCGCCGGGTTTTCGCTTTCTGCTATCCCCCTCACACTTTTTCGGCATTGTCAGATCTGACAGTTGCAATTGCATCCCATCTTGCTCATCGTGGCATCATCGACATCAGAGTGTTCAAATCATGTTTGAAGTCTGGGACGAGCATGGTCACGCCACCGGTCTGACACTGCAGGCACTCAAAGTCAGAATCAGCAACGACTATCAGGGCGATCTGATGGTGCGCTACAGCAACAAGCTGGGACTACCCACGACCCTCTTTCTGACCATTCATCAGGGCGTTGCCTATCAACGCTTCAAAGCGGGCTCGCCAAAACTGGATTGGGAATGGCTGGCCAGCGCAGGCAATGGCCACAGCCCCCGTAATTTTATGAGCGAACAGTTCCCCTTACTCCAGCTCTCCTTGGATAACTGAATGCCCCTCTCTTTCGCTCAATAACGTCAATTCATCGATGATTTGCTGTAATTGGGCACGAAAGCGTGTCAGCTCATCTGTACAAGCTGGCGATCCAAACTGACGGATTTTTTCTTCCAATCGCCATGCCTGTTCAGCCAATTCCGGCGCCATCATCATGCTGATGGTCCCCGCCTGACGATGTACCCAACTGGCCAATGCATTGTCATCAAGTGGCGCCTGTGCCATCGACAGTTCAAGATCCTGGCGAAAAAGCGGAAACATCTGCCGCAACTTGTCACCATGACCAAAAAATGCCTCCATGGCCGCAATATCAATCAAGGTTGGCGCGGTTAAGATTCGCCACTTCTGCAACATCTGGCGCAGAGTATCCAGCAGCACCGGTTTGCCCAACAGATCGTCCATGCCCGCGGCAAAACAGCGCTGAGCCTGCTCTGGTAACACATTGGCCGTCATGGCGATGATCAGCTGCCGCTCGCCTTTCTCTGCAGCCCGTATCCTGCGGGTGAACTCATAACCATCCATCACCGGCATCTGACAGTCACAGAGCACCAGCTCATAGGGATGCTGCGCGACCATCTCGAGAGCCTGCTGGCCATGCTCTGCCACATCGCAGTTCATCCCAAGTTGCCTGAGCTGGCGTATTACCAGCGACTGGTTGAGGGGATTATCCTCCACCAGCAATACCCGACAGGGCTGCATGGGTGCGCTCTTTCGCATCGCTTTCGTTGCCGTCCCTGCGCTCAAGCCAAACTGGCGATAGCAAACTTCACGTACGGCATGCCAGGTCATGGGATTACTGTTGAGGATGTAACCCTCCTCATCACAACGATAACCGAGGGGGGTTGCCAGCGGCAGCACCCGGATGACCCCGTTGCCAGCCAGCTCATGGTCTGTGAAACGCAAATGAGCATCACCAGACTCCGACGTTCGTGTTACCCCCAAGGCATCAAGATGCAACAGCAGGGTGTGGCACAGCTTCTCGTCATGGAGATCGATATGGGCTTGCACGCCATTGAGACGGAGATCCGGCTCTCGCTGTGCCAGCATTGGCAACGTAACCGTAAGGCTGATGAAAGTGCCTAGCCCAGGGGCACTCTCCAGCCGGATCTCGCCACCCATCAAGGTTGCCAGGGTCTGGCAAATACTCAGGCCCAAGCCGGTACCACCATAACTGCGGGTGGTGGAACTCTCTGCCTGTTCAAAGGCATTGAAGATCCGGCCAAGCGCTTCGGCGCTCATGCCAATGCCAGTGTCGCGCACGCCGAAGCGCAGTTGCTGTTGCCCCTCCCCCTTCGACAGCAATTGCACCGAGATCTCGATAAAGCCCCGCTCGGTGAACTTGATGGCATTGCTGACAAAGTTGAAGAGGATCTGGCGCAGACGCAGCGCATCACCACTTACCCGAGCCGCCACACCGGCATCCACCCAGAGATAGACGCGCAACCCCTTGCGATGCACCTCGCTCACCGTCATGATCAGCACACTATCGAGCAGCTCCCGGACAAGAAACGGAGCCTCTTCGAGCTGCATCTTGCCCGCTTCCAGCTTGGCGAAGTCCAGCACGTTGTCGATTAGCGCATGCAACCCCTGGGCACCGCGGTTGATAACCTCGACCATCTGGCGCTGATCCTGGGTCAGCTCGGTAAAGGTGAGCTGCTCCGCCATGCCGATAATGCCATTCATGGGCGTGCGAATTTCGTGGCTCATGGTGGCCAGAAACTCCCCTTTCTGGGTAGCGGCAGACTCCGCCTTGGCCTTGGCTCTGGCAAGTGCAGCCTCAACCTGATGACGACGAACTATCTCCTGACGCAGCCGCCAGTAAGCCACCGACAACACCAGAATAAAGAGCGTGATCGCCACCCCGGCGGGCAGCAGGGTTCGCACCAGTTTCGCTCTGGGGATACCTTCGCTGTAATTGAGCGCCAGCCAACTGTTGCGTATCTGGCGCTTCTCCTTGTCGCTCATGCTGGCAAGCACCCGGTTGACCAGGGGCAGCAAGGGGACGTAAGGCTCACGTACCGCAACGGCCAACTCATCCTTGAAGGGGGTGGGCGCGGCAATATGAAGTCGGTCATCAAACTGTTCGGTGATAAGACGGGAAACCACCACCAGATTGCCGATATAGGCATCCCCCTGCCCTGCTGCAACCCGGGCGAGCCCCTCGCTGGCACTCTTGGTCGTGATCAGTTTAAGGTCAGGCACCATTGCCCTCAGCTGGGGGATCAGCATACTGTCGGTCAGCAACAGCTTTTTGCCAGCCAGATCAGAGAGATCCCCGATCGGAATACTACCGCGCGCCGTCACCAGCACCATCGGGAATGATGCGAAGGGTTCACTGGCATGCCAACCCACCAGCCGCTCGATAATGCGAGCGGGTAATACCGCTAGGTCGACTTCGTGATGCAGCAGCAACTGTTGCAGTTCGGGCCAGCTCTGCACCAGCATACGACTGTATGCCAACCCCAGCTTCTCTTGCAGCACGTCCAGATAATCCACCATCAAGCCGACCGGGTTGCCATCCTCATCACGGTAGGACAGAGGCACCCATGCGGGAAGCTGTCCCAGCTTTAGTGGCGGCAACGTCGAGAGCCAGGCTCGCTCATCAGGACGCAGTAAAAAATGACTGTGCCCCATAAAATTGGGCTCCAGGCTCTCCCCCAACCAGCGTTTCTCCAGTTCACTGCGCGCCTCGACCGTCAGCGACTGAATGGCAGTATCAAGCCGGATAGCAAGAGAGTGTTTCTGGCTGGCGACGCCAAGATGCAGGGTTTCCATCAACAAGGGAGACTGGGCAACCACCGCCAACGCTGGGTGGCGCTCGATAAACAGATTGGCCACATGAAGGTTGCCGATATAGGCATCCGCCCGACCTTGTTCAACCGCCTGTAGTGCGAGGCGCGTATCATCAAAGAGCCGTGACGTGACATTCGGATAGTGCAGCTTGACCAACTTCTCGGTCAGAAAGCCTTTTTCGATGGCAATGCTGGCGGACTGCAACCGGCTCACATCCCGAAACAGGGGGCTGTCCTGGCTCACCACCACCACGGTCGGCGAAGTGTAGTAAGGCAGGCTATAGGTGATGCACTGGCGCACCTCAGAATTAAAGGCGTCGAGCAGGATATCCAGCTTGCCACGGCAGGCATCGGCATACATGGTTTTCCAGTCAGGGTAGACCTGCCAGGCAATCCGGTAGTCCAGCTTCTTGGCTAATTCTTCCATCAATTCAACACTGAAGCCAGCGGCGACCTTGCCGTCCCACTGCTGAAAGGGTCCCCATCCTCCTGCCAATATGCCTACCTCAATCGTTGGTACAGAAGGAACCTGCGCGACGGAGATCGCGGGTAGCAAGAAACAAACGAAGATAATAATTATGAATCGTTTGATCAATGATATAAGCGAAGAATATATAGACATAACGATTCAAATATACTTACAAAGAGATATATGCACCCGAAAAAATAGGGTGCGCACGGTAGTATAGAAATGTAAGCTTTGATAGCCTGAATATTATTCACCGTTTTATAAGAGGCTCATCCATGTCCTTCCAGATTATTCTTGCCGATGACCACCCCTTGATTCTGACAGGGATCCGCAGCCTGATTGAACAGATAACCCCTCATTGCGAAGTGGTCGCCGAGGCATATCAGGTATCTGATTTGCTTAATTTATTACAGCAACATCATTGCGATCTGTTGATCACCGATTTCAACATGCCTGGAGATATCCGCTGCGATGGTATGGTCATGATCCAGCAGTTGCGTCGGGATTATCCTAATATGCCCATTATTGTGCTGACCCAAATCCAGAACAACGCCATATTGCAATCTCTTATTCAGGCCGGGATAAATGGCCTAATATTGAAAAAATCGGTCGTCACTGAATTGGCAGATGCCATTCGTCAAATATTGCTTGGCCATCGCTATATTGGCCCTGCGGTAAAAGTACTGCTGGCCAATGCAGGCCTCGCCCATCACGACAACATCAGCCCACTGACAGCCAAAGAGAGCGAAGTTGTACGCCTGCTGGCCAGCGGCATGTCGGTCACGCAGGTTGCCGACTACCTTCATCGCAGCGTCAAAACCATCAGCACCCAGAAAAAGAGCGCCATGATACGACTAGGTATTACCAGCGATAGCGCCCTCTTTGACTATGCCAAAAGCAGCGGGCTCTGCTAATCGATAGCCGCATCAAATATCAGAGTCACATCACCTTTAAAGGAGGAGCCAGGATATTTCATCATCTGTTTAAATGACTCATCTGGAGTCTTAAATAAAATATATTCTTCTTTGTCAACTACAGGACCTTTCTCATATAAACCATACTTTTTAATAGACGTAGTCATAAGAGGAGTTATTTGATTGCGACTATCAATATACATTGTATTAATAGCCACCTCATGATTATTAGCATCTTTTAATGCACATGATTGCCCAGACATGTATTGGCACTTTAATGTCACGGTATAAGGTGCGCTATATGATATTCGGAACGGTATTTTTTGTTGCAAAAATGCTGGTGATCTTTTACTCCCATTGCGCCAGTAGTTCCATCCATTTGGTGGTAGCAAAACAACATTACTCTTGCCTTCATTGATACTTTTTGGAAAGTCAACTTTCAATTGATGGCGTACTGTCAGGGTCAAATCAATAATCAGTTTGGTATCATTATATGTACCATTCCCCAAACTGATATCACCATTTGATGACACCGATAATGTTATCGAACCATTGTATACACCATTTGGCATATCTAATGGTGAAGGGGGGACTATCTTGAATCCGAAAAATAATGCTTTTACTGTAACCCCAACATCTGTAGATAACGCTGTGTAACATGATTTACCTGCGATATTTCCCCATAATACCATCCATGCTTGAAAATCATAATGACCGGCGACTACCGCATCCAAATAACTACAACCACCTTTAGGCTTAGTAAAGCCATCATAAAAAATAGGTTTAGCTGTCTCCTGGTATATCGTCGCATCAAAATGAGCACCCAACATTTCAGGAATAAGTGACACTCGATAGCTAATCCCCTTTGCAGAGGTCACAATCATTTCTTTCTGACTAAATGACTGCATATAAACAATAGAATCCTTAGGATTTTCCACACTCTTTTTTGCCGTACGCGTCACCCCGTAACTAATAGAGAAAAGAAGACTGTCAAGTGATGTTATTTCACCACGACAATATCTCATCCACATCGTACTAGATGTTTTAATACATGGCGTCGTACTGACAAACCGTCCACCACTTGTCTCATAGGAGGCAGGTTTGTATTCAGCAGTTACCTTAATGGTTTGCGAAAATGCAATTTCAGGAAAAAACAACAGTGTCAAAAATGCGATTGTTAACCAAAATTTCATATAAAAAGACCATCTGAATAGTGAACAATCAAACGCCATTATTTTTTACTGGTCACCCAAGGCGTACATTTCAATTCACCCAACAACATGATATCTGACTCTTCCATACGACTATTATCCCATGTCGATTTATCACACTGAAGCAAACCATTATGTTCCACGCTAAATTGCGGCTGTCGTCGGCTCGCTTCCAGCGCAAAGAAGCCATCGTTTTCGGTAAATGCCCGCCCCATAGGGTTGCTGACCACTGCACCACGCAGTGGCTGATTTTGCTCATCCAGCAAACGACCTATCACTGTGACTGTGCTCACTG
>NZ_CAWMRY010000028.1:0-69711 GCF_963870295.1 Aeromonas sp. ANP5
ATCTGGATCACGCTTGCAAGGGGTTTTTGGAATAAAATTCGCATTTTTGGTTCAACCGTTCACTAATCACCCAAAAAGCGCATTTATCCTGCAATAACACACCCGTTTGGCGAGCTCGCTATCCTCTAGATGGCGTGGCGGTGGTAGCAGATCAAGGTTGTGGCGATTTGGTCTCTCTACATCTATATGCATGGTGATCGAGGTCACGCCTTCGGGTAACATAGCGCCCCTTTGCGATTCACACACTCTTGGGCTTTGGAGAGTTTAATGCCTTTTGCACTTGGCCAGCGTTGGATTAGTGATACAGAGACGGATCTGGGGTTGGGGACTGTCGTTGCTGTTGAAGGACGCATGGTTACCCTGTTGTTTCCGGCTACCGGTGAAAACCGCATGTATGCCAAAGAAGAGGCGCCGGTCACCCGGGTCAGCTTCAATGTGGGCGATCAGATCACCAGTCACGAAGACTGGGCCATGACGGTCGAAGAAGTGCAGGAGAAAGACGGCCTGCTTATATATGTAGGTGTGCGCACCGACAATGATGAGCCCGTTGCCCTCAAGGAAGTGTTTCTCAACAACTTTATCAAGTTCAACAAGCCGCAGGATCGCCTGTTCGCCGGTCAAATCGATCGGATGTCCCGCTTCACCCTGCGCTACGAGGCGCTGGTCAACCAGCACCAGCGTCGTCGCAACCCGACTCGCGGTCTGGCCGGTGGCCGGGTCAGCCTGATCCCGCACCAGCTTTATATCGCCCACGAGGTGGGTCACCGCTACGCTCCGCGCGTACTGCTGGCCGATGAGGTGGGTCTGGGCAAGACCATCGAAGCGGGCATGATCATTCATCAGCAGCTGCTCTCCGGCCGCGCCCATCGGGTGCTGATCCTGCTGCCCGAAACCTTGCAGCACCAGTGGCTGGTCGAGATGTTGCGCCGCTTCAACCTGCACTTCTCCCTGTTTGACGAGGAGCGCTGCATCGAGGCGTTTGCCGATGCGGAGAACCCCTTCGAGACCGAACAGCTGGTGATCTGCAGCCTCGACTTCCTGCGCAAGAAGCGTCGTCGCTTCGAGCAGGTGCTGGAGGCCGAGTGGGATCTGCTGGTTGTCGACGAAGCCCACCATCTGGAGTGGAGTGAAGAGGCGCCGAGCCGTGCCTATGAGATGGTGGAAGCGCTGGCCGAACAGGTGCCGGGCGTACTGCTGCTGACCGCGACTCCGGATCAGCTGGGCCACCAGAGCCACTTTGCCCGTCTGCGCCTGCTCGACCCGGAGCGTTTCTACGACTACGAGGCCTTCCTCGCCGAGGAGCAGGCCTATGGTCAGGTCGCGAGCGCCGCGCAAGAGCTGCTGGATGGCGAGACCCTGAGCGATGAAGCCAGACAGATCCTCGCCAGCCAGCTGGAAGGGCTGGACTTGAGCGATGCCGCCGCCCGTCAGCAGGCAGTCGCCAAGCTGCTGGACCAGCATGGCACCGGCCGGGTGCTGTTCCGCAACAGCCGCGCCAATATTCAGGGCTTCCCCGAGCGTCACCTCAACGTCTACCCCATGCCGCTGCCGGAGCAGTACAAGACTGCCATCAAGGTGATGGGCATGATGGGTGGCAACGGTGGCGATCTGCAGACCCGCGCCCTGCGCTACCTCTACCCCGAGAAGATCTTCCAGCAGTTCGAAGGCGACAACGCCACTTGGACCCAGTTCGACCCGCGCGTAGAATGGTTGCTGGAGCTGCTGCTCTCAGCCCGCCAGCAGAAGGTGCTCGTGATCTGCTCCGAAGCGGCGACCGCTATCGCGCTGGAAGAGGCGCTGCGTACCCGTGAAGGGATCCGTGGTGCCGTGTTCCACGAAGGGATGTCGATCCTCGAGCGGGACAAGGCCTCCGCCTATTTTGCCCAGCAAGAGGGTGGCGCCCAGGTGCTGCTCTGCTCCGAGATCGGCTCAGAAGGGCGCAACTTCCAGTTTGCCAGCCATCTGGTGCTGTTCGACCTGCCTCTCAACCCGGATCTGCTGGAACAGCGTATCGGTCGACTGGATCGTATCGGTCAGCAGAATACCGTCGAGATCCACGTTCCCTATCTGGAAGGGACTGCCCAGCGCGCCCTGCAGCTCTGGTATCACGATGGTCTGGACGCGTTCGAGCAGACCTGCCCGACTGCCCGCCCGGTATTCGAAGCGGTACGTGAAGAGCTGTTCGAGCTGCTGGCCGCCAACACCGGCGATCAGGCAGCCCTCGACGCCCTGTTGGTCAAGACCCGCGAACTGCACGAGCCGCTCAAGGCACGGCTGGAGCAGGGCCGCGATCGCCTGCTGGAGATCCACTCCAGCGGTGGCGCCGCTGCCCAGCAACTGGTCGACAAGCTGGCCGCCGAAGATGACGACACCGGCATGATCTCCTTCGCTCTCAAGATGTTCGACGAGATCGGCGTCAATCAGGATGACCGTGGCGAGAACGCGCTGGTGCTGACCCCCGGGGATCACATGCTGGTCTCCAGCTTCCCGGGCCTGCCGCAAGACGGCATGACCATCACCTTCGATCGCAACACAGCCCTGTCGCGGGATGACATGGCGCTGCTCTCCTGGGATCACCCCATGATGCGCGGCGGTATCGACCTGATCCTGGGCTCCGAGATCGGTGCCACCTCGGTCGCACTGCTCAAGAACAAGGCGCTGCCCATCGGCTCCATCCTGCTTGAGCTGATCTTCGTTGCCGAGTCTGCGGCCCATCCCCAGCTCTACCGCTTCATGCCGCCGACGCCGATCCGTCTGCTGATGGACAAGAACGGCCAGAATCTGGGTGAGAAAGTGGCGTTTGATGCCTTCAACCGCCAGCTGACGCCGGTCAATCGCCACCTCGGCAGCAAGCTCGTGACTGCATCCCAGCCGGTGATCCACGGTCTGATCGGCAAGGGCCAGGCCATTGCCGAAGAGCTGAAAGCCGGGATTGTCGACAAGGCCCGTGCCCAGATGGCGCAGACCCTGCAGCAGGATCTGGATCGTCTGGAAGCGCTCAAGGCGGTCAACCCGAACGTGCGAGACAGCGAACTGGATTATCTGCGCAATCTGCAGGCAGAATTGCACCACCTGATCGATCAGACCCAACTCAAGCTGGATGCCATCCGCTTTATCGTGGTCACCCATAACTGACAAGGTACCGACCGACAGCGGCCAGACCCAGCTCAAACTGGATACCCAAGGCCGCTTTGTCGTGGTTACCCATAACTGATGGGGGCTTGCCCCCACCTTCTGATGCGAGACATTTATGTTTGAATACTCACCGCCTCTGGAACCCTGGCTCGATATCCTGTTCAAGGACAAGGACATCATGGTGGTCAACAAGCCCACTGGCCTGCTAAGCGTCCCCGGGCGCGGCCCCGAGAATGAAGACAGCGTCCTGCATCGGGTGAAACAACAGCACCCCAAGGCGGCGGCAGCTCATCGCCTCGACATGTCCACCACTGGCGTCATCGTCATTCCTCTCAATCCCAACTCTCATCGGGAGCTGAGTCGGCAATTTCGCGAGCGGGAGACCGAGAAGCACTACCTCGCCTGGGTGTGGGGTGAGCCGGAGGCAGAGTCGGGTCAGGTAGATCTACCGCTCTGCGTCGACTGGCCCAACCGCCCGAAACAGAAAGTTGACCACGAAGAGGGGCGTCACGCCCTGACCCTGTGGCAGAAACTGAAGGTGGAGAACGGCAACAGTCTGATCAAGTTGACCCCCATCACAGGTCGCTCGCACCAGTTGCGCGTCCATATGCTGGAGCTGGGGCACCCGATCCTGGGTGACAACCTCTATGCCCATCCGGATGCGCTGGCGGCAGCGCCCCATCTCTACCTTCATGCGGCCAGCCTGACCATCAGCCACCCCCGCAGTGGCGAGCGGATGACCTTCGAGGCGCCAGCTCCTTTCCCGGTCTGATCCCGCAAATCGCAGAGATAAAAAAGCCCCCATCGCGAGATGGGGGCTTTTTCATTAGGGTCAGACGCGAATATCGATCTTGCTTCCCAAAGAAGCGCTGGCCGATGTCGGTGCAACCGGCGCTGATTGCGCTGCGTTTTGCAGCAGCTTCAGCGCAGCTTCGCCCTCTTGGGTCTGCTGTTTCTTGGCCAGACTGGCCGTCATCAGGGCAGAACCAAACGACGCATTTGCAGAACTTGATATATCCATAGGGTTCCTCCTGCACTCAACAGTATCGGCCAAGCGGCCCCGAACATAAGCACTGAATGCAAAACAATCTGAAAGTCGCTTTTCTATCAATCAGATAGCAATAGCATTCATGGCCCCTATTCACCGCTGGATGACGCCTTCCAGCTCCTGTGCCGTCATCGGCCGAAGCACCTTGCAAGGGTTGCCAGCCGCCACCACGTTGGCGGGCACATCTTTGGTCACCACCGAACCGGCACCGATGACGCTGTTGTCACCGATGGTGACGCCGGGGCAGATGACGACGCTGCCGCCAATCCAGACGTTGTGACCGATCCGCACCGGCTTGCCGAACTCGACACCCTTGATACGTGGCACCACCGCCACCGGGTGAGCGGCGGTGTAGATCTGCACCCCGGGCGCCAGCAGCACGTTGTCGCCGATGTGCACCTCGCAGACGTCGAGGATGGTGCAGCCTACGTTGGCGTAGAAGTTCTCGCCGACGAAGATGTTGGCACCATAGTCGCAGAAGAATGGCGGATTGATGGCACACTCCTGGCCGCGGCCACCGAGCAGCTCGTGCAGCAAAGCATCCCGCGCTGGTTTCTCCTGCCAGCTGGTGTTGAAGGTGTGATAGAGCCGGCGGCAGCGCTCGCGCGCCGCTTTCAGCTCAGGATCACCCGCATCATAGGGCTGCCCCGCCACCATCTTCTGCCACTCGGTACCGCGCACCACCTTCTCCATTACCTACTCCATCAGCCAGATCAGGGATTCATAAGGGCGCAGCATACCCGATTGCGGTTGAGCTGGGCTATCGGGGTAGTTGCCGAGCAGCAGCCGACCTTGCCCGCTTTGCAGCTCGGCAGGCAAGGCAAACTCCACCGGCTCGCCGTAGAAGTTGCTCACCACCAGCAGGGTCTGACCGTTGGCGCGGCGGGCATAGGCCCAGATCTGCGGGTGCCCGGTCAGCAGCTCCTGATAATCCCCCTGAGTGAAGATGGGGTGCGCCTTGCGAAGGGCGATAAGATCCCGATAGTGCCAGAACACCGAGTTCTGGTCGGCCAGCGCCGCCTCGGCGTTGATCTCGGAATAGTTGGCAGCAGGCTTGAGCCAGGGCGTTCCGCTGGTGAAACCGGCGTTGGCCGCAGCGCTCCACTGCATCGGGGTGCGCGAGTTGTCGCGGGATTTGGCAGCGAGAATAGCGAGGATCTCGGCCTCGCTCATCCCTTCAGCCTGCTTGATGGCGAAGATGTTGCGGCTCTCCACATCCTGATAGTCATCGATGCGCTGATAGCCGGGGTTGGTCATGCCGATCTCCTCCCCCTGATAGATGTAGGGGGTACCTTGCAAACCGTGCAGAGTGCTGGCCAGCATCTTGGCGGCCACCACCCGATGCTCGCCCTCATCGCCGAAACGGGAGACGATGCGCGGCTGATCGTGGTTGCACCAGAACAGCGCCGACCACCCCTTGCCATGCATGCCGCTCTGCCAGTGGTTGAAGATGCGCTTGAGTTCGAGGAAGTCGAACGGCGCCTTGGTCCACTTGTCGCCGTTGGGGTAATCCACCTTCAGATGGTGGAAGTTGAACACCATGGAGAGCTCGGAGCCATCGAGGGCGCCATAGCGCTGGCAGTGCTCCAGCGAAGTAGAGGACATCTCCCCCACCGTCATGGCGCCGACAGGAGCAAACACGTCGCGGCTCACGTCCTGCAAAAATTCGTGGATGCGCGGCCCGTCGGTATAGAAGCGGCGGCCATCGCCAATCTCGTCGTTCGGGAACGTCTGATCCTTGGAGATAAGGTTGATGACGTCTAGGCGGAAACCATCCACCCCCTTGTTCGCCCAGAAGTGGATGATCTTTTTGACCTCGGCGCGCACCGCCGGATTTTCCCAGTTGAGATCCGCCTGCTCGCGGGCAAACAGGTGCAGGTAGTACTGACCGGTGGCTGAGTCCAGCTCCCAGGCGCTGCCACCAAACTTGGATTGCCAGTTGTTGGGCACGCCGCCATCTACCGGATCGCGCCAGATGTAGTAGTCGCGGTAGGGGCTGTTTTTATCCCCCATCGCCGACTTGAACCAAGCGTGCTCGGTGGAAGTGTGGTTGACCACGATATCCATCACGATGCGGATGTCGCGCGCGTGGGCGGCGGCCAGCAGCGCCTCGAAATCAGCCATGGTGCCGTAGGCGGGATCGATGGCAAGGTAGTCGGCGATGTCGTAGCCGTTGTCCACCTGCGGGGAGACGTAGACAGGGGTCAGCCAGAGGGCATCGACCCCCAAGGTCTTGAGATAGTCGAGGCGGGCCATGATCCCCTTGAGGTCGCCGGTGCCACGGGCGCCGGAATCCTGAAAGCTCTTGGGGTAAATCTGGTAAATCACGGCACTCTGCCACCAGGGTGTTTGGCTCATGGGTCTTTCTCTTGTCTCGAATAGAAAATGGAGAGGGCGACCCACGGGTCGCCCTGATAATCAGTGTCAGGCGCTGGCTTGGGCCAACTTGCCAGCGGCTTGCTGGCGCTTGTAGACCAGCAGGGTCAGCACCACCGGCACCACGATGGCGACCAGCATGGCGATGGCAAACACCGCCCAGTATTGCGGCTGGATGGAGAGGATGCCCGGCAGGCCGCCCACCCCGATGCCGTTGGCCATTACCCCGGCGAAACCGCAGATGAGGGCGGCAAGGCTGGAGCCCACCATGGCGCACAGCATGGGGAACTTGTACTTGAGGTTGATGCCGTACATGGCCGGTTCGGTCACCCCGAGGTAGGCGGAGATGGCGGCAGGCACCGAGATCTCCCGTTCGTTCTCCTTGCGGCTAATCAGAATGATGCCCACTACGGCAGATGCCTGAGCGATGTTGGAGAGAGCGATCAGCGGCCAAATCGGAGTGCCACCCATGCTCTGCATCAGCTGCAGATCCACTGCGTTGGTGGTGTGGTGGATACCGGTAATGACCAGCGGTGCATAGAGGAAACCGAACAGGGCAGCGCCGATGGGAGCGAAGGAGCCAGTCATGGCAGCCTTGGCAGCGAAACCGACGCCATCACCAATCCAGCGACCGAACGGGCCGATAAAGGCGTGAGCCACGATCACTGCCAGCAGCAGCGAGACAAACGGCACAATCACCAGATAGAGGTAAGCCGGAATGATCCGCTTGAGGTTGGTCTCAACCCAGGCGAGGAAGACACCCGCCAGCAGCGCCGGAATGACCTGGGCCTGATAACCTACCTTCTGGATCACGAACAGGCCGAAGTCCCACACCTCGGGAGTCTGCTGACCGATGCCGTAGGCGTTCATCAACTGCGGTGACACCAGCGTCACCCCCAGCACAATACCGAGGATCTCGGAGCCGCCCATCTTCTTCACTGCAGACCAGCAAACTCCGACCGGCAGGAAGTGGAAAATCGCCTCGCCCAGCAGCCAGAGGAAGGCGTGTACCTGAGCCCAGAATTGGCTGATCTCGGTGAGGGTGTGAGTGCCATCGTCGAACATCTTGATGTCGCCGATGACGTTGCGAAAGCCCAGGATCAGACCGCCGGTGATGATGGCGGGCAGCAACGGTACGAAGATCTCCGCCAGATGGGAGATGCCTCGCTCCAGCGGATTCATGTTCTGGCGAGCCGCCTGCTTGGCGGTCTCCTTGCTGCCACCGCTGACGCCGAGCTGTTCGGTCAGCGCCTTGTACCACTGCTCTACCTCGTTGCCGATCACCACCTGGAACTGACCGCCCTGGGTGAAGCTTCCCTTCACCGCCGGGATGGTTTCGATGGCCTTGCTGTCGGCCTTGGCCGGATCGTTCAGGACGAAGCGCAACCGGGTCAGGCAGTGGCTGACGGTGGCGATGTTCTCCTTGCCGCCGATCTTGTCGATCAGGGTGGCAAGCTGCTGTGCGTTGATCTTGGACATGGGTCTTCCCTCTGTGACGCCATTGAATAGTGGTCTGTATCGCCCTTTTGAGCCAGTCTGTCGGCCGGAGCGTTTTTGGTATCGTTCCCATTTAGCATGCCGACAATCTGGCCAGATCGAAATGGGAACGTTCCCAATTCGTGGCCAGCGTCACAAAAAGCGCACTTTTTGTTCAATCGGAAGTGATGGGGCTCACAGGGTTCGGCAGGGGGCGATTGTCACCAACGGAGGCTGAGCCTGCTCAATCTGGCCGAGCAGCTGACGCGCTGCCTGCTCCCCCGCCCCCTTGTAGCCCAGATCAAGACTAAGGGCGTTGGGGAAGAGGAAGCTGAGCATGGGGTTGTTGCCAAGGCCGGTCACCAACACCTCGCTACGCCCTTGTTCTTGCAGGTATTTTGCCGCACCGATGGCGAGGGTGTCGCTGGCGCAGACCAACGCCTGGGTGGAGGGGGTAAGCAGCTCGGCCGCCAGCCGATAGCCGCTCTGCAGGCTGAGATCACCGAGGGCGCTGCGCGGGCGCAACCCCTGCTCTGCGCAGTAAGCGAGATAAGCATCTAGGCGGCGCTGGCCGGTGGTGAGATCCGAGGTATCCACCCCCAGATAGGCGATGTCGCGGGCGCCACGGCTTGCCAGTTGCGCCAGCATGGTGCGCACCGCCCCGGCATCGTCAAAACAGACCGAGGAGAAACCGGGATATTCGCGGGCAACCAGCACCAGCTTATCCCTGAGCGGCGCCATGGCGGCATAGTCGAGATCGTTGAAGGCGAACAGGATGATGCCATCCACTCCGCGCCGCTTCAGCACCGCCAGATGCTCCTGCACCTTGGCCGGAGAGAACTTGCTCTCCATCAGCACGGCGTCGTAGCCGCGCTGGTAGAGGGTCTCCAGCATGCCACGCACCGCCTGATTCTCCGAGCTGGAGTCGAGCCGCGAGACGATGATCCCCACCACCTGCTGGCTCTGGCTGCGCATGGCCCGCGCCGACTTGCTCGGCACGAAGCCATGCTCGGCGATGATCTGCTCCACCCGCTCGCGGGTCTCCTGCTTCACCTTGGGATCCTGATTGAGCACCCGGGAAACAGTCGACTTGCCGACCCCCGAGAGGCGGGCGATATCGAGGATGGTCAGTTTCTTGTCCATGGATTGACTCACTGGGGCTTGGCGCAGGCGGTGGAAATTGCCCACATTGTTGTGATTAACCCCTGTGAATACAAGCCCATGGCGTTAGAATGCCCTTTTTGCCCCGCTTCGGACGGCGCATCAGGAGGACGCCCACCATGGATCTGCTGGCCAGTCTGCTCTTCTCCCTCTCCATCACAGGCCCCATCTGCGTGATCCTGCTGCTCGGCATCTGGCTCAAACGGCTGGGGCTGCTGCCGGAGCCCTTCACCGAATCCGCCTCCCGGCTGGTGTTTCAGGTCACCCTGCCCGCCCTGCTCTTTCTCAGCATTCTTGGCACCAACTTCGCCACCATGCCGAGCCCCTGGTTTATCGGTTACGGCCTGCTCACCACCGTCGCCAGCTATCTGGTGCTGGAGCTGCTGGCGGGCCGCTTTATCGGCGAGCAGCGACTGCGCGGCATCTTCGTGCAGGGGAGTTTTCGCGGCAACAGCGCCATTATCGGGCTCGCCTACGTGCAAAACGCCTATGGCCACGAGGGGCTGGGGGCGGCAGCGCTCTACGTCGGCGCGGTCACCGTGCTCTACAACATTCTCGCGGTCATCACCCTCACCCGCAGCCTCGGCGGCGCCACCGGCATCCGCCCCATCCTGCTCGGCATCATCAAGAATCCGCTCATCATCGCCATCGTGGCGGCCCTGCCCTTCAGCCTGCTCGGCATCAAGATGCCGCAACTGCTGCTCACCACCGGCAGCTACTTCGCCAACATGACGTTGCCGCTGGCGCTGCTCTGCACCGGCGCCTCCCTCAGCCTCGACGCCCTGCGCGGTGGTGCAGCCATTGCGGGCTGGGCCAGTATCATGCGGCTCTGTCTCATTCCGGCTGCGTTCACTCTTGGGGCCGCCCTGCTCGGCTTCAGCCATCTGGAGCTGGGTATTCTGTTTCTCATCAGCGCCACCCCGACTGCCGCCGCCAGCTATGTGATGACCCGCGCCATGGGGGGCGACAGCGTGCTGGCCGCAAACATCATCGCCACCACCACCCTAGGTTCGCTGGTCACTACCAGCCTCGGGGCGACTCTGATGAACTACCTAGGGTTGATGTACTAACGGCTTGACCTTGCCGGAGGCGGCAGCTTTAGGCTGGCGCCCATCAACAGAGGAGATATTCCATGACCATCGAACTCACTGTGTCCGGCATGTCCTGTGGTGGCTGCGCCGCCAGTCTGCAAAAAGCGCTGCTGGCCCAGCCTGCGGTCACCACCGCAACCGTCGATTTCGCCAGCAGCAAGGCCTTCATCGAGAGCGAGCTGAGCAAGGTAGAACTGATCGCCCTGATCGAAGCCAAGGGTTTCTCTGCGAGTTAAATTATCTCCATAGAGGTATAAAACAGGTTAAAAATCTGTACTCACCTGTCTTTTGGTGAGTTTTATCACAGATATTGATGGTTATCTGGGCAAACTGGCTGCGATTATTCCAACCATAAGGATTTGCAGCATGACCCTACCGATCCGCAAGACCCTGCTCGCCGCCGTCATTGGCCTGACCCTCTCCCCCATGGCAATGGCCCTGCCCAACGTCCATATTCTGGCAACCGGCGGCACCATTGCCGGAGCTGGCCAGTCGGCTACCCAGTCCAACTACGAGGCTGGCAAGGTGGCCATCGAAACCCTGATCGCCGCCGTGCCCGAGATGAAGAACGTGGCCGATGTGCAGGGTGAGCAGGTGGTGAAGATCGGCTCCCAGGACATGAACGACGAGGTGTGGCTCAAGCTGGCCAAACGGGTCAACGAGCTGCTGGCCAAGGATGACGTGGATGGCATTGTCATCACCCACGGCACCGACACCATGGAAGAGACCGCCTACTTCCTCAATCTGACCGTCAAGAGCGACAAGCCGGTGGTACTGGTTGGCGCCATGCGCCCCTCCACCGCCATGAGTGCTGATGGCCCGCTCAACCTCTACAACGCCGTGGTGACCGCCTCCGACCCCGCCTCCAAAGGCCGTGGCGTGATGGTGGCGATGAACGACACCGTGCTGGATGCCCGCGACGTCACCAAGACCAACACCACCGGGGTGCAGACCTTCGCTTCCCCCAACTTTGGCCCGCTCGGTTACATCCACAACGGCAAGATCGACTATCAGCGCAGCCCGGCCCGCCTGCACACCAGCAAGACGCCGTTTGACGTGAGCAAGCTCGACAAGCTGCCGCAAGTGGGCATCGTCTACAGCTACGCCAACGCCACCGACTTGCCGGCCAAGGCGATGGTGGATGCCAAGTTCGACGGCATCGTCAGTGCCGGGGTGGGCAACGGCAACCTCTACCACACCCTGTTCGATACCCTGGCCAAGGCGAGCAAGGATGGCATCCGCGTCGTGCGCTCCGCCCGCGTGCCGACCGGCGCCACCACCCTGGATGCCGAGATCGATGATGCCAAGTACGGCTTCGTGGCCTCCGGCACTCTCAACCCGCAGAAAGCGCGGGTGCTGCTGATGCTCTCCCTGACCCAGAGCAAGGATCCAGCCCAGATCCAGCGCTGGTTCCAGCAGTTCTGATAACGGTTGTCTGACAAGTGATAAGCAAGGGCGGGACTTCCCGCCCTTTTCCCTCCTGCAATGCTGTCTCGCCAAGCTCCCGCTTCGTCCATGACACCATTTGGCGGGGTCATCCTTCCCTTTTCCGGCCATCTTTTTCAGCCATCGCAAAGCGCGGTCATCAAATTAGCGAGCCGGATCACCCGCTTTCACAAGCGCATCGCCGCCAAATTCATTACACTGCCAGCGATCTTATCCACTCAAGGAGTGCTGTTGCTGTATGGAAATATTGATCCTGCTGGGATTGATTTTGCTTAATGGCGTCTTCGCCATGTCAGAAATCGCCATCGTCACCGCACGCAAGGCTCGCCTCGGCAAGCTTGCCTCTGAAGGCAACCGCTCCGCCGCCATTGCCCTCAAACTGGGCGAAGACCCGACCCATTTTCTCTCTGCCGTCCAAATCGGCATTACCAGCATAGGTTTGCTCAACGGTATCTACGGCGAATCCCTGCTGGCCCAGCCCTTCTCTCTCTGGTTGCAGGAGTGGGGACTATCCCCCAAGAGCAGCGGCCTGATCGCCACCGTCATCGTGGTGGTGGTGGTTACTTACCTCTCCATCGTGGTGGGGGAGCTGGTGCCCAAGCGGCTCGGCCAGCTCAATGCCGAGCGCATCGCCTGTCTGGTGGCCCGCCCCATGCACTGGCTCGCCACCCTGACCCGCCCCTTCGTCTGGCTGCTGTCGGCCTCTACCAATGCCAGCCTGCGGCTGCTGCGGGTCAACCAGAACGGCAGCGCCAACGTTACCGAGGAGGAGATCCACGCCATGCTGGTGGAGGGCTCTGAAGCCGGGGTGATCGAGGATCATGAACACACCATGCTGCGCAACGTCTTCCGTCTCGATGAGCGCAGCCTCTCCTCCCTGATGGTGCCGCGCAGCGATATCCGCTATCTGGATCTGGCGCTGCCGCTGGAGACCAACCTGCAGCGACTGGTGGAGTATCGCCACAGCTATTTTCCGGTCTGCGACGGCAACCTGTCAGAATTGGTGGGTATCATCAATGTCAGCAAGGTGCTGCACGCCTATATCAAGGGTGAGCCCATCGATCTGGCTGCCCTGACCCAGGAGGGCAGCCTGCTGCCCGAGACCCTCAACGGCGTCGAGCTGCTCAACCACTTCCGCACCCACAGCGAACAGATGGCGCTGGTGGTTGACGAATATGGCGAGCTGCAGGGGCTGGTCACCCAGCAGGATCTGCTGGAGGCACTGGCGGGGGATTTCCAGCAGGAGGATGGTGAAGACAACTGGGCCTTCCGGCGCGCCGATGGTAGTTGGCTGCTCGATGGCCTGATCCCGTTGCCGGAATTGAAGGACTGTCTGGAGCTGGTTCGTCTGCCAGAAGAAGAAAAACATCACTATCACACCCTTGGAGGGCTTATCATGCTGCTCCTTGGTCGTGTTCCACAAACCGGAGACCTGGTGACACTGGAACAGTGGCAACTGGAAATTGTTGACATGGATGGCCTGCGCATCGACAAGGTGCTCGCCATGCCCTTGACCGATCAACCCAGCTAACCTGCGGAGTTTGCAAGTATGGAGCAGTTTTACCAACTGGCTCACGCCTTTATGAATCACGATCTGAACACACTTTCCGATCCCAAGATGGCCTTCATGATCTGTGGTGTGATTCTGACGTTTCTGGTACTGGAAAACGGATTCATCCCTACCGCCTTTCTGCCCGGTGACAGCCTGCTGATCCTCACCGGCGTACTCATCTATCAGGATGTGTTGTCTCTCGGGGTGATCCCGCTGTTGATCATGGCCACCTTTGTCGGCACCTGGCTCGGTTACATGCAGGGGCGCTTTCTCGGCCACACCCAGCTCTACCATCGGCTGATGTCCCATGTGGAAGAGCGACACCAGCAGAAGGTCTACCACCTGCTGGACAAGTACGGGATCATCACCCTGATCACCGCGCGCTATATCGCCTTCGTACGCACCGCCTACCCCTACATCGTCGGTGCCACCGAGCTGCCCCAGGGGCGCTTTCTCATCGTCAATCTGATCAGCTCCATCATGTGGATCTGCCCGTTGGTCGGGTTTGGCTACTACCTGAGCCACACCAAGCTGGCCGCCGAATACCAGACCCAGTTCTTCAACATCATCATCTATCTGCCGGTGGCCCTGCTGGTGGGTGGCATGGTGGCGCTGGTCTGGCGCTGGATCAGCAAACGCAGGGCCGCGCAGCAGCGGGATTGACCCTTCGCCCAACGCCCGACCCGAAAGCCCTCGCCAGAGGGCTTTTTTGATCGCCAATTTTGCGCAAATCGCAGAAATAGTCCCGCTCGGCCCTTGTAAAGCCGGGGTAAAAATGAGTGAATCTAGCGCCTTTTTTTGGATGGGAATGGAGTCGGTTGTATGTGGTGTCGGATTCGCGCAGCAGCGCTGGTTGTCGGGTTGATGGGAATGTTGGGATTGCCTGCGGTCAGCGCGGCCCCCAACCCTGCCAAACTGGAAGTACGCTCGAGCAGCGCCCTGGTCGTGGATGTAAAAACGGGCAAGACGCTCTACCAGAAGAATGCCACCAAGGTGCGTCCCATCGCCTCCCTCACCAAGCTGATGACAGCACTGGTGGTGCTGGATGCCAAGCAGAATCTCAACCAGACCATCACGGTCGACAAGAACGATCTGGATCGGGTCAAACACACCCATTCCCGCATCCGCATGGGCACCAAGGTGACCCGCCGCGACGCCCTGCATCTGGCATTGATGTCCTCCGAAAACCGGATGGCCTCGGCACTGGCGCGTCACTATCCGGGCGGTCGCAGCGCCTTCGTGCGGGCCATGAACAACAAGGCCAGACAGCTGGGTATGCGTAATACCCACTTCTACGACTCCACCGGCCTCTCCACCCGCAACGTCTCTACCGCCCAGGATCTCGGCAAGCTGGCCGCCGCCGCCTACCGTCAGCCGCTGATCCGTCAGTTCACTCAGGATGAGAACCGGGAGATGCGCTTCAGCGCCCCCGCCTACAGCCTGATGTTCAACAACACCAACCCGCTGGTGAAAAACCCGGATTGGGACGTGCGCCTCTCCAAGACCGGCTTCACTGACGAAGCGGGGCGCTGTCTGGTGATGCGCGCCAAACCGGACAGCCGCGAGCTCGCCATCGTGCTGCTCAACTCGGTGGGCAAACGCACCCCTATCGGCGATGCCAACCGCATTCGCAAATGGCTGAAAAGCTGAGTAAATATCTCAACACAAAAGGATGCTGCGGCATCCTTTTTTATTGCCTGCAGAACGCCTCAGCAGGCCTTGCAGGATGTTGATAGCCAAACCCTGAGTGATGTGATCTGCGCGGCATCTGCCGTTGCAACAGCAGGCATACAGGGCGCCTATAGATGAGGCAAAGGGTGGTGAGGCAGTGCAACGATTCAGAAGAACTGTGCGCAATTACAAAAAGGGGAAGAAATGAGGACAAGAACAGCTAGGTAAACGGGCGATCCACCCGCAACAGCGCACGGGGATCCGCACCAAAAGCTAAATATCGCCCATAAAAAAATAGCCCCGACCGAAGTCGAGGCTGTCTGTATGGTGCGCCCGAGAGGATTCGAACCTCTGACCACCTGGTTCGTAGCCAGGTACTCTATCCAGCTGAGCTACGGGCGCTCATAAACTTTTGGTACTGCTTGAAATATGGTGCGCCCGAGAGGATTCGAACCTCTGACCACCTGGTTCGTAGCCAGGTACTCTATCCAGCTGAGCTACGGGCGCTCACAAACTTTTGTGTACTGCTTGAAAAATGGTGCGCCCGAGAGGATTCGAACCTCTGACCACCTGGTTCGTAGCCAGGTACTCTATCCAGCTGAGCTACGGGCGCTCATAAATCGTTGTGTCGTTTTAAATGGTGCGCCCGAGAGGATTCGAACCTCTGACCACCTGGTTCGTAGCCAGGTACTCTATCCAGCTGAGCTACGGGCGCCCTGTTTTAAAACGATAAAAAAAGCTTACTTATCAGTAAGCCTTTTCCAAAGTGTCGACTTGCTGATGGTCAACACATGACTCTTGCTTGAGTCGTAATATGGTGCGCCCGAGAGGATTCGAACCTCTGACCACCTGGTTCGTAGCCAGGTACTCTATCCAGCTGAGCTACGGGCGCAAATGGCGGAGAAGGGGGGATTCGAACCCCCGATGCGGGTATAAGCCGCATACTCCCTTAGCAGGGGAGCGCCTTCAGCCTCTCGGCCACCTCTCCGTTTGCGGGGCTGATAATACTTCACAGGGATTTTTAGTCAAACACTTTTTTGGAGAAAAAAGTGCGTTCGCTCAGCATTTGGTCAAAGCGTGGAATATTCAAACAATATCGGCACTTATCCCGCAGTTTCGCGCCCTGCAGGGCGATTTCAGGGGGCTGGAAAAACAAAAGGCGACACATGAGGTGTCGCCTTGTCACAGCCATGAAAGTGGCTTAGAAACCCGGTTGGCCCGGAACTTTCTCGGCCTGGATGCGCTGGTAGATCTCTTCGCGGTGAACGGAGACCTCTTTCGGCGCGTTAACACCGATACGGACCTGGTTGCCTTTAACGCCCAGTACGGTGACAGTCACTTCATCACCAATCATCAGGGTTTCCCCAACACGACGAGTCAAAATAAGCATTCGCTTGCTCCTGTATCCTGTTTTGTTTTTATATCGATATGCGACATTATCTAACAAAGATACCGATATGGTAAATGGTTGAAACTAAATCAATCAGAGATTGTTAGCCCAAGGGCTGCTCTTGCGGTGCCTGATCCAACCCGAAAGCCGCGTGTAGGGCTCGCACCGCCAGCTCCAGATACTTCTCGTCAATTACCACAGAGATTTTGATTTCAGAGGTCGAGATCAACTGCATGTTGATCCCCTCCTCGCCCAATACCTTGAACATGGTGCGCGCAACACCGGGATGGTTCCACATGCCGACACCGACAATGGAAACCTTGGCAATTTCGCCATTTCCCTGCACGCAGGAGGCGCCAAGTTCAGTAGCTGTCTCCTCCAGCAGTGCCCGGGCGCGGCGATAGTCATCACGATTCACCGTGAAGGTGAAGTCGGCGGTGCCATCTCCCAGGGTGTTCTGCACAATCATGTCGACATCAATGTTGGCGTCGCTGATCGGATTCAGGATCTGCGCGGCAACGGTTGGTCTGTCCGGCACGCCCAGAATGGTCAGGCTGGCCTCGTTGCGGTTAAAAGCGATCCCGGATACCAGGGGAGCTTCCATCCTATCACCTCCATATGTGATTAAGGTTCCCTCTCCATCGATAAAGCTCGACAGCACCCGCAGCGGGACGCGGTACTTGCCCGCAAACTCCACCGAGCGGATCTGCAGCACCTTGGCGCCGAGACTGGCCATCTCCAGCATCTCCTCGAAGGTGATGGTGTCGAGACGACGCGCCTTGGGCTCGATGCGCGGATCCGTGGTGTATACCCCATCCACATCGGTAAAGATCTGGCACTCATCGGCCTTGATGGCCGCCGCCACGGCAACCGCCGTGGTATCCGAACCGCCGCGGCCCAGCGTCGTGATGGCGTTATGCTCGTCACGGCCCTGGAAACCGGCGATCACCACCACCTTGCCCGCAGCCAGTTCGGCATGAACCAGCTCGGTGTCGATGTGGGTGATGCGCGCCTTGCCATAGGCGGAATCGGTGTGAATCCGTACCTGATCACCGGTCATAGAGACCGCAGGACAACCGCGTTTGTTCAACGCGATCGCCAGCAGCGCTATGGTGACCTGCTCACCGGTGGAGACCAGTACATCCATCTCCCGCCGGTTGGCATCAGGATCCAGTTGCTGGGCCATGCCCAGCAACCGGTTGGTTTCGCCCGACATGGCGGAGACAACCACCACCACGTCGTGTCCCTGGGCGCGGGTCTGCTCGACCCGCTCAGCTACAGCCTCGATCCGCTCCAGTGTGCCGACCGAGGTGCCGCCGTACTTCTGTACATAGAGTGCCACAGATCACCTCGCCCGATTACAGGCGCTCTTCCAGCCAGGAGTGAACGGATTGCAGCGCTGCCGGCACCGCCTCAGGCTGGGTACCACCCGCCTGTGCCATGTCCGGACGGCCACCGCCCTTGCCACCCACCTGCTGGGCAACCAGATTGACCAGTTCACCGGCCTTGACCTTGCCGGTCAGGTCGTTGGTGACACCGGCGATCAGGTTGACCTTGCCATCGGCACAGGTTGCCAGCAGCACAACACCGGACTTCATCTGGTTCTTCAGCTCGTCCAGCATGCCGCGCAGGGATTTCGGATCGGCCCCTTCCAGCGCTGCAACCAGCACCTTCTGACCGTTGATCTCGATCACCTGACCCAGCAGATCGTTACCAGCCTGAGCAGCCAGCTTGGCCTTGAGCTGCTCCAGCTCGCGCTCCATCATCTTGGCCTTGTCCAGCATCTGGCGAACCTTGTCGGCGATGCAGAACTGGTCACCTTTCACCAGTGCAGCAGCCTCTTCGATCTGCTCGCCAACCTGATGCATGAAGTCGATGGCCGCTTTGCCGGTCACCGCTTCGATACGGCGCACGCCAGCAGCGATACCGCTCTCGGCGATGATCTTGAAGAAGCCAATATCACCGGTGCGCTTGGCGTGAGTACCGCCGCACAGTTCGGTGGAGTAGTCGCCCATGCGCACAACGCGCACGTCGTCTTCATATTTCTCACCAAACAGCGCCATGGCACCGGCGGACTTGGCCGCTTCCAGATCCATCAGCTGGGTGGTGATTTCGTGGTTGGCGCGGATCTGATTGTTGACCAGCTCCTCGACCCGGCGAATAGTCGCCATGGTCAACCCCTCGAAGTGGGAGAAGTCGAAACGCATGCGCTCGGCCCCAACCAGAGAACCTTTCTGGGTGACATGCTCGCCCAGTGCCTGACGCAGGGCAGCGTGCAGCAGGTGAGTCACGGAGTGGTTCAGGGCGATGGCCTGACGACGATCGCCATCAACCACGGCTTCCACTTCGGCGCCCTTCTCCAGAGTGCCCAGCTCCATGTAGCCCTTGTGGATGATCGCCTTGCCCGCTTTCAGGGTGTCGGTCACGGCAAAGATACCGTCGTCCACTTTCAGGGTACCGCTGTCGCCGATCTGGCCGCCGGACTCGGCGTAGAAGGGAGTCTCTTCCAGCACGATAACCGCTTCGTCACCGGCGATAAGACCGCTCACCTCTTCCACACCCTTGTAGATACCGACCACGCGGGTACGCTCGGTCAGGGTCTTGTAACCGGTGAAGGGGGTCTCGAAGTCGAGCTTGAGCATCTCGTTGTAGTTCACGCCGAAGCTGGAGGCCTCTTTGGCGCGAGCACGCTGCTTCTCCATCTCGGCCTTGAAGCCCTCTTCGTCGATGCCGATCTCGCGCTCGCGCACCACGTCGGCAGTCAGGTCGGCCGGGAAGCCGTAAGTGTCATAGAGCTTGAACACCACTTCGCCCGGAATAACCTTGGCATCGCCCAGGTTGGCCAGAGCGTCTTCCAGCAGCAGCAGACCGCGATCCAGAGTGCGGACGAACTGCTCCTCTTCGATGCGCAGCACGCGCTCGACCAGCGGCAGCTGGGCGATCAGCTCAGCTGCGACATCCTTCATCTGCACCGCCAGCTCGGCAGCCAGTTTGTAGAAGAAGACATCGGTCGCGCCCAGCTTGCGACCGTGACGCACGGCGCGGCGGATGATGCGACGCAGCACATAGCCACGACCTTCGTTGGACGGCATCACGCCATCTGCCACTAGGAAGGCGCAGGAGCGGATGTGGTCAGCGATGACGCGCAGAGACTGGTTGCTCAGATCTGTGGTACCGACGATCTCGGCCGCTTTCTTGATCAGCGCCTGGAAGATGTCGATTTCGTAGTTGGAGTGCACCCCCTGCATGATGGCGGAGATACGCTCCAGACCCATGCCGGTATCCACGGACGGACGCGGCAGCGGCTCCATGGTGCCGTCAGCCTGACGGTTGAACTGCATGAACACCACGTTCCAGATCTCGATGAAACGGTCGCCATCCTCTTCCGGTGAGCCGGGACGGCCGCCCCAGATGTGATCGCCGTGGTCATAGAAGATCTCGGTGCAGGGACCGCACGGGCCGGTATCGCCCATGGCCCAGAAGTTGTCGGAAGCGTAAGGGGCACCCTTGTTGTCACCGATGCGGACGATGCGATCGGCCGGGACACCGACCTCTTTTTCCCAGATATCGAAAGCTTCATCGTCAGTCGCGTAGACGGTCACCAGCAGGCGATCTTTCGGCAGCTGCAGCACCTCGGTGAGGAAGCCCCATGCAAACTTGATGGCATCCTGCTTGAAGTAGTCACCGAAGCTGAAGTTGCCCAGCATTTCAAAGAAGGTGTGGTGACGAGCGGTATAGCCGACGTTTTCCAGATCGTTGTGCTTACCACCGGCACGCACGCAACGCTGGGAAGTCGTCGCGCGATTGTAGGCACGCTTGTCTGCGCCAAGGAACACGTCCTTGAACTGGTTCATACCCGCGTTGGTAAACAACAGGGTCGGGTCGTTATGCGGTACCAGCGAGCTGGAGGAGACAACCTGGTGCCCCTGGGAACGGAAATACTCGAGAAACGCAGCGCGAATCTCTGACGTGGACATATACATGGAAAATCCTGCTTGATTCGAATACGGACTTTTAACCGCATTAATGTAAGTTTTCTGCGGGGTAAAGTAAAACGGACAGGGCCGCCACGGGCGAAAAAGCGCACATAAACGGGCCAGATAAGAGCGCCGCTGCCCACAGTGGCTTTTTTCACTGTCGAGAGGCAAAAAAGCAGCGCAGAAAGAGGGATGAGATGAACAAAAGGCCGCTTTTTCGGGATTGTGCGCGCAAGCTACTGAACGGGCAGGAAAAAACCTGCCATAAGGAGAGGTAAAACGACGGTTGCCACGCAGTGGCGTTACTCTTCCCGCTCCTGCAGGGCAGAGATGGCATAACGGGCCTGATCCTGGGTAAAGCCGCGCCCCAGCAGGTACTTGAGCCACTTCATCCGCAGCTTGAAATCCGCCAGATCGGCCACTCGGGCGCGCCGTTCGAGCAGGGCAAACGCCAGTTCGAACCAGTCCAGCTCCGGCTGATCGAATGCGGCATCAATCTGCATATCGTCGAGCCCCTTGCGGCGCAGATCGAAGCGGATCTTGATGGGGCCATGGCCCTTGGCGGCACCGGCCCGTACAGCCATACCGCCGTAACGTTCGTCATTGACCCAGTTGTAACCGCGGCAGTAGTCGACCACCGCCTCGATCACCTCTTCATTGAAGCCCTGCTGGCGCAGCCGGTTGGCCAGCTCGGACTCGGCACTCTCGCGGCGGGCCAGACTGCGCATGGCAAAGGCGCGGGCGGCGGTAAGCTGCTCTGCAAAGGTCGGTTTGGCAGGCTCGACCGGTTCGGTAACGGATTCATCAACCATCATAAATAACAAGGCCGGGTATCTACCCGGCCTTCCTTTGTTCCTTATTCGAACTCTTGTTCGCTTTCGGCATCGAACTCGTCTGCCTCAACCGGTGCAGCCTTGTCATCGACTGGCACGGCACCGGAGAGCAGCAGCTCGCGCAGGCGGGCTTCCACTTCGCCAGCCATCACCTTGTTCTCGGCGAACAGCTTCATGACGTTGGCCTTGCCCTGACCGATCTTCTCGCCGTTGTAGCTGTACCAGGCACCGGCCTTGTCGATCAGCTTGTGCTTGACACCGAGATCCACCAGCTCGCCCTCTTTGGAGATACCGGCACCGTAGAAGATCTGGAATTCGGCCTGCTTGAAGGGCGGGGCCACCTTGTTCTTGACCACTTTGACGCGGGTCTCGTTACCGACCACTTCATCACCTTCCTTGATGGCGCCGATACGACGGATATCCAGACGCACGGAGGCGTAGAACTTGAGCGCGTTACCACCAGTGGTGGTCTCCGGGCTACCGAACATAACGCCGATCTTCATCCGAATCTGGTTGATGAAGATGCACAGGCAGTTGGCGTTCTTGATGTTGGCAGTCAGCTTGCGCAGCGCCTGGGACATCAGACGGGCCTGCAGACCAACGTGGGAGTCACCCATCTCCCCTTCGATTTCCGCTTTCGGGGTCAGGGCCGCCACGGAGTCGACGATGATAACGTCAACCGCGTTGGAGCGAACCAGCATGTCGCAGATCTCCAGCGCCTGTTCACCGGTATCCGGCTGGGAGATCAGCAGGTCGTCGACGTTGACGCCCAGCTTGGCAGCGTAGATAGGGTCGAGGGCATGTTCCGCATCGACGAAGGCACAGGTTTTGCCCTTCTTCTGGGCTTCCGCGATCACCTGCAGGGTGAGGGTGGTTTTACCGGAAGATTCCGGGCCGTAGATTTCGACGATACGGCCACACGGCAGACCGCCGATGCCCAGCGCCACGTCCAGCGAGAGGGAACCGGTAGAGATGGCTTCGATATCCATGGTCTTGCTGTCGCCCAGACGCATGATGGAACCTTTGCCGAACTGCTTTTCAATCTGACCCAGCGCAGCCGCCAGTGCCTTCTGTTTGTTCTGATCCATGCCAATCTCCGCTGGAAATCGTGAGTAAGAAGTGAAGTTGGGCTAAGTATACTGTCTATTCATACAGTATCAAGCCCAATTTATCTGAGCAGGGCCAACAGACCCGACAAGGCCTGTCTCACCGCCTGCTGGCGCACCTGTCGGCGATCCCCGTCGAAGCGGGCGAGCAGGGAGTGGTGACGACCGTTGCGATCGGCCCAGGCGAACCAGACGGTGCCGACCGGCTTGCCCTCGGTGGCGCCACCGGGGCCGGCGATGCCACTGATGGCAACGCTGATGGAGGCAGACGAGTGCGCCAGCGTGCCGCGGGCCATCTCCAGCACCACGGCTTCGCTCACTGCACCATGCTGCTCAAGGCTATCGCTGCTCACCCCCAACATCTGCTGCTTGGCCTCGTTGGTGTAGGTGACAAATCCGCGATCGAACCAGCCGGAGCTGCCCGCGATGTCGGTGATGGCGCTGGCCACCCCGCCGCCGGTACAGGATTCGGCGGTCGCCGCCAGCCAGCCCCGCTGGCCAAGGGCCCGTCCCAGCTCGATGGCAAGGTGCTCTATCTCTGCATCCAGTTTCATCACGACTCCTTCTGATCCGCTCAAGAGGCACATTATGCGATCCCGCTAGCGCCGCCCGCAACCACGGCAGTCCGCCCTTGCCTGCCGCAATGTGAGGTGCCGCACCGGCGTCATGCCTTCAATAGTGCAGAACAACCGCGCCCGGAACACCCGCTCCCCCGTCTCGGCGCTTATGTGTAGAATGGCGCCATCAAGCTCAAGGCTCATCACCGCAGACCCGGGCCCGCAGAGGCCCCTTCTGGAATAGAACATGACCGCACAACACCAAGCTACTGGCGCCGCGCCAAGCGCCAATCTCAGCGCCCACACGCCCATGATGCAGCAGTATCTGACCCTCAAGGCCGAGAACCCGGAGATCCTGCTGTTCTACCGGATGGGCGACTTCTACGAGTTGTTCTATGACGATGCCCGCAAGGCCTCCCAATTGCTCGATATCTCCCTGACCAAGCGCGGCCAGTCGGCGGGTAGCCCCATCCCGATGGCGGGGGTGCCCTATCACGCCATCGAGGGCTATCTGGCCAAGCTGGTGCAGCTCGGCGAATCTGCCGCCATCTGCGAACAGGTGGGGGATCCCGCCACCAGCAAGGGGCCGGTGGAGCGCAAGGTCATTCGCATCATCACCCCGGGCACCGTCTCCGACGAGGCGCTGCTCAGCGAGCGACAGGACAACCTGATCGCCGCCGTCTACCACGATGGCCGCCGCTTCGGCTATGGCACCATGGACATCGGCTCCGGCCGCTTCTTCATCAACCAGTTCGAGAAAGAAGAGACCTTGCTGGCTGAGCTGCAGCGCACCAATCCGGCCGAACTGCTCTACCCGGAATCGTTCGAATTCCTGCACCATATCGAGGGGCGCCGCGGCCTGCGTCGCCGCCCGGAGTGGGAGTTTGAGCTGGGCACCGCCCGCAAGCTGCTCTGCCAGCAGTTCGGCACCCAGGATCTGGTGGGCTTTGGCGTCGACAAGAGCGAGACCGCCCTGTGCGCCGCTGGCTGCCTGATGCAGTACGTCAAGGACACCCAACGTACCGCCCTGCCCCACATCCGCAACGTGCGCCTCGAGCAGCCGGATCACGCGGTCATCATGGATGCCGCCACCCGCCGCAATCTGGAGCTGACCCAGAATCTGGCCGGTGGCTATGAAAATACCCTGGCCGAGGTGCTGGATCGCACCGCCACCCCCATGGGCAGCCGCCTGCTCAAGCGCTGGATCCACCAGCCGATCCGCGATCGGGTGATCCTGAAAGGTCGCCAGAGCACCATCAAGGAGCTCATCGAGCAGAACCTCTACGACGAGTTGGGCAACCTGTTGCGTCAGGTGGGTGATGTGGAGCGGGTACTGGCCCGTCTCGCCCTGCGCTCGGCCCGCCCGCGCGACCTCACCCGCCTGCGTCAGGCCTTCGCCCAGTTGCCCGAATTGCAGCGCCTGCTGGCGGATAACGAGCACGAAGCGGTGCAGCAGCTGGCCGAGCGGGCCAGCACCTTCCCCGAGCTGCTCGACCTGCTGGAGCGCGCGGTGATGGAAGTGCCGCCGGTGCTGATCCGCGATGGTGGCGTCATCCGTGACGGCTTCAATCAGGAGCTGGACGAGCTGCGGGATCTCGCCAACGGCGCCACCGCCAGCCTCGCCCGCATCGAGGAGCGGGAGAAGCTGCTGACCGGCATCAACACCCTCAAGGTGGGCTACAACAAGGTGCACGGCTTCTATATCGAGGTGAGCCGCGCCAACAGCCATCTGGTGCCGGCCCACTACATCCGCCGCCAGACCCTCAAGAACAACGAACGCTACATCATCGATGAGCTGAAGAAATACGAGGACAAGGTACTCACCGCCCAGTCCCAGGCGCTGGCGCTGGAGAAACGGCTCTACGAAGAGCTGCTCGATGCCCTGCTGCCCCACCTCGGCGATCTGCAGGATTCCGCCGCCGCACTGGCGGAGTTGGACGTGCTGGCCAACCTAGCCGAGCGGGCCGAGACCCTCGACTATCGCTGCCCGACCCTCATCGATGAGGATCAGATCCTGATCGAGGCGGGCCGCCATCCGGTGGTTGAGCAGGTGATGACAGATCCCTTTATCGCCAACCCTATCCGGCTGGAGCGGGAGCGGCGGATGCTGATCATCACCGGCCCCAACATGGGCGGTAAGTCCACCTACATGCGCCAGACTGCGCTCATCGTGCTGCTGGCTCATATCGGTGCCTTCGTCCCCGCCGACTGCGCCCGCATCGGCCCCATCGACCGCATCTTTACCCGCATCGGAGCGTCAGACGATCTCGCCTCCGGCCGCTCCACCTTTATGGTGGAGATGACCGAGACCGCCAATATCCTCAACAACGCCACCGCCCGCAGTCTGGTGCTGATGGACGAAATTGGCCGCGGCACCAGCACCTACGATGGCCTCTCGCTGGCGTGGGCCTGCGCCGAGCAACTGGCGAGCAAGATTGGCGCCTACACCCTGTTTGCCACCCACTACTTCGAGCTGACCCGCTTGCCGGAGCTGATGAGCGGGCTGGCCAACGTCCACCTCGATGCGGTGGAGCACGGCGACACCATCGCCTTTATGCACGCGGTGCAGGAGGGGGCGGCCAGCCGCTCCTACGGTCTGCAAGTGGCAGCGTTGGCAGGGGTGCCGAAATCGGTGATCCAGCAGGCCCGTCACAAACTGCATGAGCTGGAGAGCGCCACTCCGGTCGCCGCAGGTGAAAGCCGCCCGGCTCCGGTGACTCTCGCCCCGCAGTCTCATCCGGTGGTGGAAGAGCTGGAAGCAATGCGCCCCGACGAGCTCACCCCCCGTCAGGCACTGGACCTGCTCTATCGCCTCAAGCAGATGCTGTAATCAGCGACTGCCGCACAAGCATGCAAAAGGGGAACCGCGTGGTTCCCCTTTTTATGTTCAGCGCATCATATTCAGCACCCGGCAAACCAGTCAGGCCACCGCTCGCGCCTCTCCACGGGCCCGCAGCAGGCTCTGGCGCCCCTGCCAGTAACCCTGCAGATAGCCGGACTCCAGCTTGACCGGGTCCTGGGTAAAACGGGAGACCATGAAATCGGCCGGTGGCGCGATCACTTCGATCTCGCAATCGGCAGGGGGATTGGCAATGAAATCGAGTGCCCGGTTGTAGGCGCGATCCCGCTCCAGCATGGCTTGCGCCAGTGCAGGCTGGGTTTTCAGCAAGGCTTTGACCATCCAGCAAAAACGGGCCGGCTTCTTGCGATATCCCCAGGGTTCCGACAGCACCACTGTCATCCGCCGCGCCCCGCGCCGATAGGCCTCTATCACCGGAATGGAGTCGCTGATGCCGCCATCGGCCATCGGGCGACCATCGACGCAGGGGGTATCGTGCTGCACCACCGGCAGGGCGCAGGTGGCAGTCAACACCTCATCCATGTTGTCGGGCCGCACCGGCAGATAGATGGCCTTGCCGCTCGCCACATCGGTCGCCACCGCGTAGAAGGGAATGTCGCGGGCGCAGAAGGTCTCGAGATCGAGCGGGAAGTGATGGCGACTGGCCTGCCACAGCCAGCCGATGTCCACCAGATCACCTCCTTTGACGAAACGCAGGGGATCGAGAAACCGGGAGCTGCAAGCCAGCTCGGTGATGATGTGGTGACTGCGGCGCGGCTGCTCGCTCAGGTAGGAGACCAGATTGGTGGCACCGGCCGAGACGCCCATGACGAAATCGAACGGGTAGTGGTGACTTTCGACAAACGCATCGAGCACGCCGCTGGCAAAGATGCCGCGCATCGCGCCCCCTTCGACAATCAGGGCACAAGAGTGGGGATTAAACATAACAAGGCTCCGTCAGCTGTAATACCTGCCGGGATCGATCCCGGCCCAGTGATGGACGCCTTCATGCAGAACATCAAGACGCCGCAGCAGAACGATTCAGGCTCACTCGCACAAGCCAGAAGCGGGCAGGAGCAAACCTGAACCGTGAAGCGACCCCCAGTATATGCAGCGCACCAACCTTCAAAAAATGAATTTAAATAATAAAAAACATGCCTTTTGGGCATGATTTAGTACATCAGCAGAGACGGCCCTTTATCCGGTAATAGCACCATCAGGATCAAGGCAACCCGGGCCCGAACGTCCCGTCGACGGGGTCGTAGTGGTAGGCCCGATAATCAAAGTCCACCTTATCCAAGCGCGGATTGGCCAACTCGAACAACAGGCGTCTGGGGAGCTGCGCCTGATCGAGGGAAGGTTTGAAGTGGCGCAGCCAGAGCTGTTGCAGCGAGCCATCCCGCCACGCCAGCTTGAGGCCGACCGAGAGGCGGCGGATGGCGGCCTGATTCTCCTTGTGGGTGTAGAAGAGATGGAGGAAGGGATAGTGCAGCGCCACTCGCCGATCCACGGTGAGGCCGGGCAGATCACTGTGCTGCTCCTGCTCGATAAAGAGCTCGTTGGCCCCGCGGCAGAAGAGGTCGATGCGACCGCGCGCCACCAGCTTGAACAGCCGCTCGTCACCATCGATCTCCTGCACCTTGAAACCGGCCTGACGCAGGATCTCCGCATCCTGCCAGCCACGCCCCTGCCCATGCAGAAATTGCTGCAGCTCGGTCAGGGTATTGACCCTTGCCACCGCATCGGCCTGCTGCGGACTGACAAAACAGATGCGATAACCGAGGATGCCCAGCTCCACCGGAAAACGGACGTAATCCAGCGCTCCGCTCTCTGCGGCCGGACGCAGACTGTCGGCCACAAACAGATTGGGGTATTGCTGAGTCTGCACAATCTGTCGCATCCGGATACGGTTCATCGGCGGCGCGGTCCGCAGCTCGTAGTCACCGAAGCTATCGCGGGTCTTCTCCAGCGCCAGCTGCAACAGATCGCGAAAATAGAGGGTACGCAAGTCCCGATCGCTCTCGGGGCTGATATGAGTGATGACGTTGCTCGCCCGAAGGGGACTGACAAGGAGGGAAAGGCTGCACAGCAGCAAGCAGGAAGCGAGGCGATGAAAGGTCATACTGCTCATCCCGGAAATACAGGCTCACTAGAGTGTAGCGCCGGGACGAGCCACCTTCTAAAGGGAAGCCAGGCCTACCAGAACATCCGGCCCAGCAGGGGCGCCAGCAGCACGGTCACCATACCGGCGATCATCATCACCATACTGGAGACCACACCCTCCTCATTACCCATCTGATAGGCCCTGGCGGTACCGGCACCGTGGGCCGAGGCGCCAAACCCCGCCCCCTTGCCGAGGCGACTGCGAATGGCCAGCACGGTGAGCACGCTCTCCCCCACCGCCATGCCGATGACGCCGGTCAGCACCACAAACAGCGCGGTGAGGTCGCTCTGACCGCCGATGGCGCGGGTCGCCTCCACTGCGAACGGCGTAGTGATGGATCGCATCGCCAGACTGCGTTGCAACATGTCGGAGAGATCCAGCCAGCGGGCCAGCAGCACGGTACTCCCCACCGCCATGATGACCGATGCGACCACCCCTACCGACAGCGACAACCAGTGGCGACGAATGAGCTGGCGGTTCTCGTAGACCGGCACCGCGAAGGCGACGGTGGCGGGGCCCAGCAGCCAGAGCAGCCAGTGGGATTCCGCCATGTAATCCTGATAGGGGATGTGGAACAGCAGCACCACGGCCACCAGCAGGGTCGGCGCCAGCAGCAGGGGCATCAGCGGCAGGATGCGTTTCTTGCCGTAGAGCCATTTGCTGGCGTAGTAGAAGAGCAGGGTGAGGGCGAAACAGATCAGCCCGAGCAGGGTATCAGACATGACGGCGACTCCGGCGGGCCAGTTTCAGTTCGAGGCGGTAGACCCGGTCCACCACCAGCGCCGTGGTGCCGAGCACCAGCGTAGTGCTCACCAGCAGCACCACCATGATGCGCCACCCCTCCTGCAACAGCAGATCCTGATAGTTGACCACCGCGACTACGGCGGGGACGAAGAAGAGCAGCATCTCGGCCAGCAGCCAGCGAGCACCCGCGCTGAACCACTCGGCCTTAACCACCCCGAGCAGGATGCAGGCCAGCAGCAACAGCATGCCGGTGAGGTTGGCGGGCAGCGGCAGATGGAGGGTACGCACCGCGGTATCGGCCAGCAGCCAGATGGCTGCCAGCAACACAATCTGGAAGGGAGTCTGTAACCAGCGCAAGCAGAGGGCTTTCATGATTATCGTCTTTCTGTGAACCGGCTCACAGTATAGAGTTGAGCAAAACCTGCCAGAAATGAATTAAAATTATCGAATTCATGCCGCATAGGCATACTTCATTCTGTACCCGCCAACACGAGTCGAGAGAGTCCATGGATATTCGCGCCCTGCGCTATTTTGTCGAACTGGTGCGGGAAAAAAGCTTCACCCGCGCCTCTGAAAAGCTGTTCGTCACCCAGCCCACCATCAGCAAGATGATCCGCAATATCGAAGAGGAGCTGGGCCAGCCCCTGCTCAACCGGGAAGGGCGCCGCTTCACCCTGACCGACAGCGGCCAGGTGCTGTTCAACCGTGCCCAGACCATCTTGGCTGAGATGCAGCAGCTGGAGGCCGAACTGGCGGATCTGCAGAGCCTGCAACATGGTCGCCTCACCCTCGGCATTCCCCCCATGGTGGGTCACGTCTATGCAGATCTGATCCGCGCCTACCGCACCCGCTATCCCAAGGTGGAGCTGACCCTGGTGGAATACGGCGGCCGCCGCATCGAACAGGCGGTGCTGGAGGGGGAGCTGGATCTCGCCATCACCATGCTGCCGACCAAAGAGGGGGGCGCCCTCAGCGCGCTGGAGCTGGATCAATACCCGATCCGGGTAGTGCTGCCTGATCAACCGCGCTGGCATGGCGAGGCGCCGCTGCGGCTGGAATCCCTGCAGGAGGAGCCCTTCCTGCTCTATACCCAGGCGTTTACCCTGAGCGAGCGGTTGGAGCAGGCGTGTCAGGAAGCGGGCTTTGTGCCACAGGTGGCGGCGCGCAGCAGCCAGTGGGATTTTCTCACCGCCATGGTACGCAGCGGCATGGGGGTCGCCTTCTTGCCGGAGCCGGTCTGCAACCGGCTGACTCCGGATGGTCTGGTGCTGCGGCCGCTGGAGCCCGAATTGAGCTGGCGACTCGGGGTGATCTGGCCGAGTGAGCGCTATCTGTCGCGCACTGCCGAGGCTTGGCTGGCCCTCTGCCGCCAGCGGCAGGCACCTCAGTAATCGCCGAAGCGATCGGTCTGAGGATTGTAGAAGTAGGGGCGGTAATCGAAGCTGATCCCGTCGAGGAAGGGATTATCCAGTCGCAACAGCCGGCGCTGGGAGAGCTTGGCAAAGGCGATGGCCGGGCCAAAGCTCTTGCGCCACAGCGCCTGTAGTGAGCCATCCTGCCACGCCAGCTGCAACCCCCGTTCGACCCGCTGCAGCGCCTCGCGATTGTTGGGATTGGTGTAGAAGACCCGGGGCAGCGGGTAGTAGATCAACAGCGCATCATCCACCAGCAGATCCGTCATCTCCTTGTGGGTAAGCTGCTCGCTGCGCAGCTCGCTCACCCCACGGCAGAAGAGATCGAAGCGGCCCCGCGCCACCATCTTGAACAGCTTTTCGTACCCCTCCACCTCCACCACCTCCATCCCGGCGTAACGCAGGATATCCACATCCAGCCACCCCTTGCCCTGACCGAAGGTGAACTGGCGCAGCCCCTTGAGGTCAGTCACTTTGCTCACCGCCGCCTTTTGCTGCGGACTGATAAAACAGATGCGGTAGCTGACGATCCCCAGATGGATGGGAAAACGGACATAGGCGAGCCCCAGATCCTCGCGGGTGCTGCTGTAGCTGTCCATCACAAAGAGGTTGGGGTAGCTGTCGAGCTGCATGCTGAGCCGCTCACGCGCCTTGGTCATGGGCGGCGCAGGCTCCAGCAGATAGTCGCCAAACTGGTCGCGGGTCTTGTCGAGGGCGAGCCGCAGCAGCTCCCGATCATAAGTAGTGCGCGGATCCCGCTCGCTCTCCGGGCTGATATGGGTAAACCGGGTGGCCGCCTGTCCGGTCAGCGACAACATGCAGAACAGAGCGGTGGCCAGCAGATGCAGGGGTGACATAAACCGCGCCTTGGCTGAAGGGGTACTTTCAGTGTAGCCCCAGAGCGTGGGCGCTCGGCCCTGCCACCACCCCACGCTCTCCTCCCCTTTTCGGCCAGTCGCGTCCATCAGCCTACTCACCCACCGGAGGTGTGCTTCTGAGCGATGTGGCATAACGCTGATAGGCAGCAGAGTCGCGCACCTGCTCGATAGCATCCCACACCTGCCGGCTTTGTCGGGGATGGGCATGATAGAAGCGGTGAGAGAAGACCAGATAGTAGGGCTTCTCCACCAGCACCGGCGACAGCCGCTCGATGCGAGTCTGCAACGCGGGATTGGCCGCCAGAATACTGTCAGCCACCTCGGTCTGGATGGCGGTCGCCTGCGCCCGATCCATCACCAGCTTTTTCAACATGATCAGCGGGTCACGGCTGGAGTCATCCACCTCGGCTCCTGCAGCCTGCAACAAGTCGACGATGGAAAATCCCGACTGGGCCGCCACCATGCCCTTGACCCTGAGGGTGGTGCCATCCCACTGGCTCTTGCCCCCCTTGAGCTGGTAGAGACTGTAGCTCTCGGTCAGCAGCCGCTTGGCGGGGTCGGGTTTGCCCTCACGCATGGGATAGACCCCCACCTTGGTCGCCCGCTCGACGCTATAACTCATCTTGATGGCGGCATCCATCTGGCCACTGCTCACCCTAGAAAGGCAGCGCTTCCACGGCAGCGGCGTCAGCACGATCTCGGCATCAAGAGCGGTAGCAACCGCCTTGAGGTGATATTGCACAACCCCCTCCCCCGATTGCAGCAGCCAGGGGTAGGAGTCACTGTTTTCAAAGCAGGTACGCAGCGTAAAGGCAGGAGCCGCACCGCCGGTGGCGGGCAGCAGCAACGCAATAAAGAGCAGATAGCGGGCAGATGCGCGCATGGGCCATATCCTTGGCGGCAATTATTCCATCTCCACTATATCAGCCAGGAGTGAGCCAACAAGGATACATCCGGGCCACCACAGGCCCAGAGGGCAGGTTCACACTGTGCCCGGCACTACTCTTCGCCGATGGGAGCGGCGATCCACTTCATCAGCGTCAGCATATCCTGCGGCGCCACGCCGACCGAGAGGCCGCGCTTGCCGCCGCTCACCAGGATCTCGTCAAACTGCAGCGCCGATTCGTCGAGCACAGTGGGCAACAATTTCTTCTGGCCCAGCGGGCTGATGCCACCCACCTTGTAACCGGTCAGCTTCTCCGCTTCCGCCGGTTTCATCATCTCCACCTTCTTGAGACCGGTCGCCTTGGCCAGCTGCTTCAGGCTGCACATACCGGATGAGGGAACGATGGCCACCACCGCCTGCTTGTCGTGATGGGCGACCAGAGTCTTGAACACCTGCGCCTCCGGCAGCCCGAGCTGGGTCGCGGCATGCTTGCCGAAATCGTCGTGGGCTTCGCACTCATAGGGGTAGAGCTTGTGGGGGATTTTGAGCTTCTTCAGCAGGTTGATGGCTGGAGTCATGATGGTTGCCTTGAATCGAATCGCATAAAAACAAGGCCAAACAGTCTGCGCCTGCGTGGCGAGGGATGCAAGCCGGAGGGGCAATCTGCGCTCGTCATCCGTAGGGTGCAATGAACGAAGTGAATTGCACCACTTGCCATATAAAATGCAGGATAACTCCATGAAAAACACATTTTCGAGTGGTGCAATACGCTGCGCTTATTGCACCCTACGAAATACCGCCTCACATCAAGACGGGGTTCCCATCTGTCCAAATTCTTCCGGACAACAAACACAAAGGGCGCCTTGTCGGCGCCCTTTGGCTTGATAGATATCGCTGAAGCCTGTTGGCCTGGACTGGTAATCAACCCGTATTACGCATCCCTGCGGCGATACCGGCGATGGTGACCATCAGCGCCTTGTCCAGCTCGGGGTGCAGGGTCTCCGGGTGGTTGCGGGAGCGGTTGAGCAGCTCGGCCTGCAGCACGTTGAGCGGGTCTGTGTAGGGATTGCGCAGCTTGATGGACTCCTTGATCCAGGGCTGATCCTCCAGCAGATCCCCGCGCGGGCTCAGTTTCAGCACCACCTCGATGGATTCGGCGAGCTCCTGACGCAGCTGTTTGCCAAGGCCCCACAGCTCCTGCGGCACCAGACGGGTGTCGTAGTACTCGGCGAGCCAGACGTCCGCCTTGAGGAACACCATCTCCAGCATCTCAAGACGAGTGCGGAAGAAGGGCCACTGGGCGCTCATCTCTTCCAGCACGGCCAGCTTGCCGCCGTCGATCGCCTGTTGCAGCGCCTTGTGGGCACCGAGCCAGGCCGGCAGCATCAGGCGGTTCTGGGTCCAGGCGAAGATCCACGGAATGGCGCGCAGGCTCTCGACGCCGCCGTTGGGCTTGCGTTTGGAGGGACGGGAGCCGAGCGGCAGCTTGCCGAGCTCCATCTCCGGGGTGGCGGCACGGAAGTAAGGGACGAAGTCCGGATGACCGCGCACGATACTGCGGTAGTGATCGCAGGAGTCGGCGGCCAGCTGTTCCATCACCTCGCGCCAGCACTCTTTCGGCTTGGGCGGTGGCAGCAGGTTCCCTTCCAGCACGGCGCTGGTGTAGAGCTCCAGACTCTTGATCGCCACTTTCGGCAGACCGAACTTGAAGCGGATCATCTCCCCCTGTTCGGTGGTACGCAGACCACCGCGCAGGGATCCCGGCGGCTGGGAGAGGATGGCTTGATGGGCTGGCGCACCACCACGACCGACGGTACCGCCACGGCCATGGAACAGGGTGAGGCGAATATTGTTGGCTTCGGCAAGTCCCACCAGGGATTCCATGGCGGCGTACTGGGCCCAGCCGGCGGCCATCATGCCCGCATCCTTGGCAGAGTCGGAGTAACCGATCATCACGTACTGACGGCCCTGAATGTAGCCGCGATACCAGTCCACCGAGAGCAGGCGCTCCATCACGGCGGTGCCTGCCATCAGGTCATCCTGGGTTTCAAACAGCGGGGCGACCGGCATGCGGAACTTGCAGCCCGCCTCTTTGAGCAGCAGTTGCACCGACAGCACATCGGACGGCGCACCGGCCATGGAGATGATGTAGATACCGAACGCATCGGGGTCGTGCTCGGCGATGACCTGACAGGTATCCAGCGTTTCGCGCACCTCGGCGCTCGGCTCCCAGTCGTGGGGGATCAGCGGGCGGCGGGAATTCAGTTCGTTGAGCAGGAAGGCCTGCTTGTCATCTTCGCTCCACTCGGCGTAGTCACCCAGACCCAGATAACGGGTCAGCTCGGAGAAGACCAGCCCGTGACGTTCGCCATCCTGACGGATATCCAGCTTGACCAGATGGATGCCGAAACAGGCGACCTTGCGCAGCACGTCCAGCAGCATGCCATCGGCGATGTTGCCCATGCCGCAGGCGTGCAATGAGTGGTAGCAGAGCTCCAGCGGCTCGCGCAGCTGGGCGGTAGTCTTGACCAGATCCTGGCTCTCGCTAGCCTGGCCTTGCACCTTGGCGGTGAGGTGCTCCTTGGTTTCGCGCAGCGCTTCACGCAGCTCGCGCACCAGCGCGCGGTAGGGCTCGGGGTGATCGCCAACGCGAGCACGCACGGCGTCGGTACAGTCGGACATGGAGAGCTCGGAGGTGAGCTCCTTGATGTCTTTGTAGAACAGGCTCACCGCCATCCAGCGGCCCAGCTCCAGCACTTCGGCAGTCACCTTGGCGGTAACGAAGGGGTTGCCGTCGCGGTCACCGCCCATCCAGGAGGTGAACTTGACCGGCGCGGCATCCAGCGGCAGCCGCACACCCAGATGGTGTTGCAGACGCTCGTCCAGATTGCGCATGAATTCAGGAATGGCGGGCCACAGGCTGTTCTCCACCACCGCAAAACCCCACTTGGCCTCGTCGACCGGAGTCGGGCGCTGTTCGCGGATCTCGTTGGTGTGCCACGCCTGATTGATCAGCTGCTCGATGCGGTTGAGGATCTTGTCCCGCTCGCGGGGCAGCAAGTCGGAGAGCTCCAGCGCCTCGAGGCAGTCGTTGAGCTGCACGTGCTTGTGGATCAGGGTGCGACGGGTCACCTCGGTGGGGTGGGCGGTCAGCACCAGATCGATATCCAGCTCGCGCACGGCCGCAATGATGGCCTCTTGCGACAGGTTGGAGGCTTTCAGCTTGTCGAACATCTGCTCCAGCGGGTCCGGGGTGCAGACCTGCTCTTCGCAGCGACGGGAGATGGTGTGGAACTGTTCCGCCACGTTGGCCAGATTGAGGAACTGGCTGAAGGCGCGGGCCACCGGCAGCAGTTCGTCATCGCTCAGGGTGCGCAGGGTATCGAGCAGACGTTCCCGGTCTGATTCATTGCCCTTGCGGGAGGACTTGGCCAATTGGCGAATGGTTTCGATCTTGTCGAGAAAGGCCTGACCCTGATGATCCTTGATGGATTTACCCAGCAGCTGACCCAGCATACCTACGTTGGCGCGTAGTGCGGCGTACTTTTCGTTCATTCCACATCCTTATCTTGTTGGTGCCTGACACCCATCCGGGGTGCTAGACGACCTCACTTATTGTTGTGCGATTACAACATATGCTCCGTCATCTTAGGGTGACAATCTACCCAGATTGTCTGCGCAAGGTCAAATAACAGGCCGATTCAGAACATGTATTTCCATCACCACTCCACAACCGGCTTGTTATGTAACTTACTTACAGTTTTTACGCCCCTTTCACCGCCGCAGCTACAGGCAAAAACGTCTGATCAGGTGCTGCAACACCGAGGTGGTCGGCTTGACGAAGGAGAGATCCAGATACTCGTCAGGCTGATGCGCCTGGGTGATATGGCCGGGGCCCATGACGATGGTCTCGCAGCCAAGCTGCTGGATAAACGGCGCCTCGGTGCAGTAGTTGACCGACTCGGCGGCGCGACCGCTCGCCTTCTCAGCTTCGCGCACCAGCACAGAGTCGTCGGCGCAGGCGTAGGCGGGAATGGGTTCATGCAGATGTTGCAGATGCAGACAGCCCGGCTGGTGGATCTCGATGGGCGACAGCGCCTCTTTGAGCATCCCCATCAACTCATCCGGCCCCACCTGCGGAGTGGGTCGCAGGTCGATATGCAGCTCGCAACAGCCGCAGATACGGTTCGGGCTGTCACCGCCCTGAATGTAACCCAGGTTCAGGGTTGGCTGCGGCACGGCAAAGCGGTGGTCGGCGTAGCGATCTTTCAGATCCTGCTGCAAGCGCAGCACCTGCCCCATCGCCTTGTGCATGATCTCCATGGCGTTGACGCCGTTGGCGGGATCCGAGCTGTGACCGCTCTTGCCGGTAATACGGATCGCCTCCGACATATGTCCCTTGTGGGCCACCACAGGCACCAGCCCGGTCGGCTCGCCAATCACGGCGTAGTCGGGTTTCAATTCGGCCGCCGCGGCGATGCCGCGGGCCCCCGCCATGGTGGTCTCTTCGTCGGCAGTGGCGAGAATGCGCAGCGGCTTGGTCAGCTTGGTGAGGTCGATCTCTTTGAGCGCCTCGACGATAAAGGCGAAGAAGCCCTTCATGTCGATGGTGCCGAGGCCATAGAGGCGATTGCCCTCTTCGGTCACCTTGAAGGGATCCTTGCTCCAGCCCCCCTCATCGAACGGCACCGTATCGGTGTGGCCTGCCAGCAGCAGACCGCCCTCCCCCTGACCAATCGTCGCCACCAGATTGAACTTGCCCGGCAGATCGGGGAGCGCCGTTACCTCGCACTGAAAACCGAGCTGACCGAACCAGTCGGCCAGCAGCCGGATCACCGCCTCATTGCTCTGATCCCACTTGGGATCCGTGCTGCTGATAGAGGGAATCGCAATAATATTCTTATAAAGTGAAAAAAAATCCAGATTGGCCATCAGCTCCTCCTTGCGTCCCCGGAATGTTTCTGTTAGAAAATACAAATGCAAAGTGAGTGCATGAATATTCTGTAATTTTACCTGAATATCTGGCTCATCAACAAAGGCTTCTAGTTGTAAGGGAAAGTTAATGTTCTGTCACCTGATCTATAACCGACGACACACACCCGCCTGAATTGCCCCTCCGCACTTGTGCAAAGGGGCGATCGAACACCCTTGTGCACTGCAGCGTCATGCTGTGAATCTCGAACTCTGACTTGGAATATTCAACATGCTTAACACCGTTATCGTCGGTGCCAGTGGCTACGCGGGAGCCGAACTGGCCGCACTGGTACAGAACCATCCACAACTAAAACTGTTCGGCCTCTACGTCTCCGCCGGCAGTCAGGATGCCCACAAGCGCTTCTCTTCCCTGCATCCCCAGTGGGTCGGCGCCCTCGATCAGCCGCTGCTGCCGCTGGACGACGATGGCATGACCCGGATCCTGACCCAGGCCGATCTGGTGCTGCTGGCCACCGCCCACGAGGTGAGCGCCGAGCTCGCCCCCAAGTTTCTCGCCAAGGGGCTGCCGGTATTCGATCTCTCCGGTGCCTTCCGGGTCAAGGATCAGGGCTTTTACGACAGCTTCTACGGCTTCACCCACGACAGCGAACAGTGGCTGGATCAGGCCGTCTATGGCCTGGCTGAGTGGAACGCCGATGCAATCGCCACCGCCCAGCTGATTGCGGTGCCCGGTTGTTACCCGACCGCCTCCCTCTGTGCTCTCAAGCCGCTGCAGCAGGATGGTCTGATTGCCAAGGGGTGGCAGCCCATCATCAACGCCGTCTCCGGGGTTTCCGGCGCAGGACGCAAGGCGGCCATCAACACCAGCTTCTGCGAAGTGAGCCTCAACCCCTACGGCACCTTCAATCACAGACACCAGCCGGAGATCAGCCACCACCTCGGCAAGGAGGTGCTGTTCCAGCCCCACCTTGGCAACTATGTGCGCGGCATTCTGGCCACCATCTATGTGCAGCTGGCGGACGGCGTCACCCCCACCCAGGTGGATCAGGCATTCCTCAAGGCTTACGAAGGCAAGCCGCTGGTGCGCCTCACCGGCCAGATGCCCTCCATTCGTGGCGTCGCGGGCACCCCTTACTGCGACATCGCCTGGCAACAGCAGGGCAACATGCTGGTGGTGGTCTCGGCCATCGACAACCTGCTCAAGGGCGCCGCCTCGCAAGCCATGCAGTGCATAAATATCAAATTTGGTTTTGAACCGGCCACCGGCCTGATTTAAGGACTTAGGAAGGATCTCGAACATGGACAAACAGACGTTGGTAATCAAGCTGGGCGGCGCCCTTATCGAGAACGACGAGGCGCTGACCGCCCTGTTCGCCACCCTCAAAACCTTTCTCGACGATCAGCACCGCCCGCTGGTGTTGGTGCACGGCGGTGGCTGTCTGGTGGATGACCTGCTCAAGGGGCTGGGTCTCACCTCTACCAAGAAGAACGGTCTGCGGGTGACCCCGTTCGAGCAGATCCCCTTTATTGCCGGGGCGCTGGCAGGGACCGCCAACAAGCAGATGATGGCCAAGGCAATCGCCACCGGCATTCCGGCGGTGGGGCTCTGCCTCGCCGACGGCGGCCTGTGTCAGGTGACCCAGCTCGACCCGGACCTCGGCGCGGTCGGCGAGTGCAAGCCGGGCAACCCGGCGCTGGTAGCAGGCATCCTCGGTCAGGGCTTCCTGCCGGTGGTGAGTTCCATCGGCATCACCGCCGAGGGGCAACTGATGAACGTCAACGCAGATCAGGCGGCCACCGCCATTGCCGAGGCACTCGGTGCCGATCTGGTTATGCTCTCCGATGTGAGCGGCATCCTGGATGGCAAGGGCAAGCTGGTGCCCCAACTCGACAAGCTGACCGCGCTGGATTTGATGGAGAAAGGGGTGATCACGGACGGCATGGCGGTCAAGGTAGAAGCGGCCCTGCACGCCGCCGAGACCCTCGGCAAGCCGGTCTGTGTCGCCAGCTGGCGTTACCCGGATCAGCTGCTCAAGCTGCTGGCTGGCGGCGCGGTCGGTACCCAGGTAGCTATTTGATCTCCACCGGAACAAGGAACATCCGATGCAACATCTTCTGAAAGACAGTGATCTGAACAAAGCCCAGATTGAAGCGCTGATTGCGCTGGGCAAAGCGGTCAAGGCCGACCCGAAGAAATACAGCCAGGCACTGGCCGGCAAGAGCGTGGTCACCCTGTTCGAGAAGCCCTCCCTGCGCACCCGGGTCACCTTCGACATCGGCATCGCCAAACTGGGCGGCCACAGCGTCTATCTGGATCAGCAGAACGGCGCGCTGGGCAAGCGGGAGTCGGTGAAGGATTTCGCCGCCAACCTGTCGCGCTGGTGTGATGCCATCGTCGCCCGGGTGTTCGATCACCAGACGCTTGTTGAGCTTGCTGAACACGGCTCTGTGCCGGTGGTGAACAGCCTGTGCAACCTCTACCACCCCTGTCAGGGGCTGGCCGACTTTATGACCATTGCCGAGCACTACGACGATCTGTCGAAGGTGAAGCTTGCCTACCTCGGTGATGGCAACAACGTCAGCCACTCTCTGCTGCTGCTGGGGGCAACCCTCGGCACCGACGTGACCCTGATCTGCCCGAAAGGCCACGGCCCGGATACCCAGATCTTCCTGCAAGCGCAGGCGCTGGCGGCCAAGTCGGGGGCAACCATCCACATCAGTGATGACGTGGCGGATATCGAAGGGTTTGACGTGGCCTACACAGATACCTGGGTCTCCATGGGTGACAACACCCCGATGGAGCAGGTCAAAGACCTCTTTATGCCTTACCAGATCAACCAGGCCCTGCTCGACCGCACCGGCATCCAGCATGTGCTGCACTGCCAACCGGCGCACCGGGAGCTGGAGATCACCTCGCAGGTGATGGATGGCCCCGCCTCCCTCATCATGGACGAGGCCGAAAACCGGATGCATATCCAGAACGCCGTGTTGCTGACCCTGTTTGGGCATAAATAGTCAGGGCAACAAGTAACGCAGCACTCAACCTGAATCACGACACTTTTATTGAGTCATCATCGAATCATCACGGAGAGAAGTAACATGAGCGGAATCAACAAGATCGTACTGGCTTACTCGGGTGGACTGGATACCTCGGCCATCATCCCCTGGCTGAAAGAGCACTATGATGCCGAAATCATCGCCTTCGTGGCCGACGTCGGTCAGGAGCGCGACGATCTGGAAGGGATCGAGCAGAAGGCGATCGCCTCCGGCGCCACCAAGTGCATCATCAAGGATCTGCGCGAAGAGTTCGTCAAAGAGTACGTCTATCCGACCCTGAAGACCGGCGCCGTCTATGAGGGCACCTATCTGCTGGGCACCTCCATGGCCCGTCCGGTGATCGCCAAGGCGATGGTCGAGGCCGCACTGGCGGAAGGGGCCGATGCCATCTCCCACGGCTGTACCGGCAAGGGTAACGATCAGGTGCGTTTCGAAGGCGCGGTCGCTGCGCTGGCGCCCCAGCTGAAAGTGATCGCCCCGTGGCGGATCTGGGACATGCGCTCCCGGGAAGATCTGCTCTCCTATCTGGAGACCCGCAACATCCCCTGCAAGGCGACCCTGAAGAAGATCTACAGCCGCGACGCCAACGCCTGGCACATCTCCACCGAGGGTGGCGAGCTGGAGAGCACCTGGAACGAGCCCTCCGAAGCGGTCTGGCAGTGGACCGTACCGGCCGAACAGGCACCAGATCAGCCGGAGTATGTCAAGCTGACCGTGGCGCAGGGTGAAGTGGTGGCCGTTGACGACCAGCCGCTCAGCCCGCACCAGATCCTGATGACCCTGAACGAGCGTGCCGGCAAGCACGGCGTGGGCCGCATCGACATCACCGAAAACCGGATGGTGGGCATGAAGTCCCGCGGCTGCTACGAAACCCCGGGCGGTACCGTGATGGTTGCCGCGCTGCGCGCCGTGGAAGAGCTGGTACTGGATCGCCCGACCCGCGCCTGGCGGGAGAAGCTGGGTGCAGAGTTCTCCCATCTGGTCTATGACGGTCGCTGGTTCACCCCGCTGTGCAAGGCGATCCTCGCCTCTGCCAACGCCATCGCCGAAGATCTCGACGGTGAAGTGGTGCTGAAGATGTACAAGGGTCAGGTCACCGCGGTGCAGAAAAAGTCGCCGAACAGCCTCTACTCCGAAGACTTCGCCACTTTCGGGGCCGATGAAGTGTATGACCAGAGCCATGCCGAAGGCTTTATCCGTCTCTACACCCTGGCCAGCCGGATCCGCGCCATGAAGGAGCAGCATCAGGCCATCGGTGGTGATCATACCCACGGCTAAGCAAGTGCGATAACCCGTTGATTCCGTTGAGGGGGCATGGCCCCCTCTTCTACAGGCAGAGAGCATAGCCCCCTGACCCATCATCAGCTGGTGTGACAAGAGCGGCAGCGCCCCGGCCGCTTCTGTGAGATAACAGGCTCGCAGAAAAACAGGGCACGATTTCAAGCTCGGTGGCCAGGGCGCCGCCGACAACGCATTCAAGGAGAGCAGTATGGCACTTTGGGGTGGACGCTTCAGTCAGGGAGCCGATAGCCGGTTCAAGCAGTTCAACGATTCGCTGCGGTTCGATTACCGGCTGGCGGAGCAGGATATTCAGGGCTCCATGGCCTGGGCCAAAGCGCTGGTCAAGGTGGGCGTCTTGACCGCCGATGAGCAGGGCAAGTTGCAACAGGCGATGGAGGTGCTGCTCGCCTCGGTGCAGCAGGATCCCCAGCAGATCCTCAATTCGGATGCCGAAGATATCCACTCCTGGGTCGAGAGCCAGCTCATCGCCGCCGTCGGCGATCTTGGCAAGAAGCTGCACACCGGCCGCTCGCGCAACGATCAGGTCGCCACCGACCTGAAACTCTGGTGCAAGGCGCAGGGCGAGCTGCTGCTCGGCTCCATCACCGCCCTGCAGCAGGGACTGGTCGCCTCCGCTCGTGCCAATCAGGCCGCGGTGCTGCCCGGTTACACCCACCTGCAGCGGGCCCAACCGGTCACCTTCGCTCACTGGGCGCTGGCCTATGTGGAGATGCTGGAGCGGGACTACTCCCGCCTGCAGGATGCCCTCAAACGCCTCGACACCAGCCCCCTAGGCTGCGGCGCGCTGGCGGGCACTGCCTACGCCATCGACCGCGAAGCGCTGGCGCTCGACATGGGCTTTGGTGGCGCCACCCGCAACAGTCTGGATTCGGTCTCCGATCGGGATCACGTGGTGGAACTGATGCACGTGGCGTCCCTCTCCATGACCCACCTGTCGCGCTTTGCCGAAGACCTTATCTTCTACAACACCGGCGAGGCGGGCTTTGTCGAGCTCTCCGACGCGGTTACCTCAGGGTCGTCGCTGATGCCGCAGAAGAAAAACCCGGATGCGCTGGAGCTGATCCGCGGCAAGACCGGCCGGGTGGTCGGCGCCCAGATGGGCATGCTGATGAGCCTCAAGGCGCTGCCGCTGGCCTACAACAAGGATATGCAGGAAGACAAAGAGGGGCTGTTCGATGCCCTCGATACCTGGCACGACTGCCTCGATATGGCGGCGCTGGTACTGATCGATCTGAAGGTCAACGGCGAGCGCACCATGGCGGCGGCGCAGGGCGGCTATGCCAACGCCACTGAACTGGCGGACTATCTGGTAGCCAAGGGGATTCCGTTCCGTGAAGCGCACCATATCGTCGGCGAAACCGTGGTCTTTGCCATCAGCGTGGGCAAACCGCTGGAGGAGCTATCCATCGGCGAGTTCCAGCGCTTCAGCCCGGTGATCGAGTTCGACGTCTACCCCAATCTGGAGCTGGAAGCGACCCTGGCCAAACGGGTTGCCAAAGGCGGTGTCGCTCGGGAGCAGGTGGAAGCGGCCCTGACCACAGCCGAAACCTGGCTGGCAAAACGGACGGGTTAAACCAACCAGCTTGCCATTCGAACTAGAAAGCAAAACGGCAACCTCAGGTTGCCGTTTTTTATTGCTTACCGCTGTTCAGGCGCTGGCATTGAGCAGTTTGCCCACTCCCTCCCCCTTGCCATTGGGCAGGGTCTGTTTAAAGGCACCGAGCAGCTGATCGAGATTGAGATCGCTGGCACCAAGGATACCCTTGAGGGTATCTAGTTCACTTTGCAGCGCATCGAGGCGGGTGCTCTGGGGGCCGTTGGCCAGCTGGTTGCGGGCGCTATCGATGGCGGCTGGGAGTGACTGACCGCTATTTTCCTGCCCCAGAGTCTGCATCAGCTCCCCCATAAAGTGGTTGATGGCCGAGCGGTTCTGTTCGCTATCGGCATCCTTGATACCGAGCCGCTGGAACAGACTCTGGACGGTCGGGGCGAGGCGCTCTTCCTGCACGGTTTGCTGCACAGGCTCAGGTTTGCTACTGCTGCCAAGCAGCTGACTGCCCAGCTTGAGGGCGATCGAGGCAAGGGGAAGCAGGCTGCTGATCATGATAACTCTCCGCGACAACGACCCTTGATGGTGTTGCCAGGAGGAGTGCATAAGCGGGACCAGCACGGCGATAAAACGCACTGCACCGGCTAATCCCTTGAATGGCTGATCTATTTATTCAACCAGCACGCAGCAGATGGCCGAGCGCAAAGGGGTGCCAGGCGGCCAGTAGCTGCCGCCACAGGCGGTAGTGGCAATATGGTGGCAAAGCGTTTTGCCGCCGCCCCCGGGCAGCTATCGCCCTCTTTTCACATCCGGATCGCCAACTCTTTTAGCCACTTGCGCAGCCGCCCGTTGGCGTTGAGATAGGGGGAGGCGCTATTGAACTGGATCATCCGCCCGAGCGTCCACTTCTCATACCAGAGGCAGCCATACAGCTGCTGGTCGCTGCGTGCCTCCACCAGTTCGATGATGTGCCCTCTGGCGGCCGCCAATCGCTGCAACAACACCGGATAGCTGAGCCCCTCGTAATCCCGATAGAACTTTTTGGCCAGCCCGCCCAACTCGTTCCACTTAAAGCCGGTCTCGGGGAAATCAACCGGCAGACCCGCCTCATCCCGCTCGATCCACTTGATCACCAGTTCGTTCCAGCCGATAAGGTAGGCCAGCAGATTGGCGACGCTCATCGTGGTTCCCTTGCTGTGCCCTGCCAGGGTCGGCTCCCGCACCCGGCTCTCGGGGACGGCCTGCAACGCCTTGAACAGCTTGCCGAAATTGGTATCGATCGCGAGCAGCAGCTCGGCCTTGTTTTGCGGGATCCCCATTGCTCTCCCCTTTTCAGATTTGCTTGCGGTGCAGCCGAGGCGATTGCCGCAACCCCGGCAGCACGTTACGCTAGCCCTCTTCCATCCTGTGCAGCTCATCCAGTGCAGGCCAACCATCACGACAAGATCGGCAATGAATCAACTAATCAGCTATATCAGGGCCATTCATCGACAGGCGAGCCCCGTTACCCTCACCCGCCAAGAGAGTGAACACTATAGCGAGCATGATGAGAGCGGCACTGTGATCCAGCACCAGATAACCACCAGCTGGTTTGCCAATGGAGTCGTCATCCGCCAGCAAACCGAACAGGACGAAGCGCCATCGCAGCAGCTTTGTGCCGAGTGCTGGATCAGCTATTGGGTCATCGCCAGTCCCATCCCCATCACTCCAGCCCGCAAGCTGTTTCACAACCACTGTCAGGAGCGATTTTGGTTGAAGGTGCAGGGCATCACGCCGCAAGGGTGATTGGTGCGCCCGTGAGCAGGGGGAAACGCAAAGAGGCTCCGAAGAGCCTCTTTTTGTTTCCGTGCCTGAACCCGACTCAGCCCAGTAGCAGATAGAGCTGGTGCGCCGCCACACCGGCGCACAGGCCGCCGATGGTGTGGGCGACGATGGCGCGGGAGGTGAGGTGGCGATAGCCGAGGGCATCCAGCATGGCGGTGTGGGTGCTCAGGAAGCCACTCCAGCACATCCCCATGGCGGTAAACACCGCGACCTCGTTACCGGTGATCCACCCTTTGGCAATAAAAGGCGGCACCAGTGACATGGCGGCACCAACCGCACCAAGCGAGGTAGCCGGGAAGGCAACCAGCTCCGGCTGCTGGAAGCCGAACAGCAGGTCAAACAGCCAGCTCACCTTGGCGGCCAGCACCGGCAGCAGGGCAACCCCTTGAAACGCTTCGCCGGTATAGCCCTTGTCGCCCGGGCCGAAGGTGAGCAGCATCACGAAGGTACTGATGATCAGCACCCCGGGGATCACCGCCATCCCCAGCTCCACACCGGATTTGCCGCCATCGAGCAGAGAGTTGAGGATCCGCAGCCAGCCGGGAGCCGCCTCTTTGGTTACCCCTACCTTGCGGCCGTCGGACGATATAGCGTCATCGTTCAGCACTTCCCCCACCAAGGGGCGGATCATCCGCTGCATCAATCGGGTAGAGACCACCGAGCCCACCAGAGCACCCAGCAACCCAATCAGCGCCGCGCTGGCGGTGGATTCACCGCTCGGCAGTTGCAGGGTGGCCATAAAGGTGACCACGATCAGCCCCATGCCGAAGGCGGTGCCGAAGTTAGTCAGCGACACCAGCTGCCAGGGGGTGAAGCCTTTGCGAAAGCGGCTGTCCTTGGCGAGGCTGATCACCGCCGGGTTGTCGGAGAAGAAGGTCATCAGGGCCGCCAGTGCGGTGCGACCAGGCAGACGAAACACCGGCTTCATCAGCGGGGCCAGCAGCACCTCCAGCAGGCGGATCACCCCGAACTCGCTCAAGAGTTGGCTCAGGGCACCGGAGAGCACCGTGATCCCCATGATAAAGAGCACGGTATTGAGCAGCAGCTGGTGGGCGGTATTGAAGAGAGTGTTGACCATGGCAGAGAGGCCCATCTGGCTGCCGAGGTAACCGAACAGGCTGCCAAGAATAAGCAGCACCAGCACGGGTTCCATCCAGTTCCGAATGGCGGCAAGTCGCCCCTTTGACTCTATAACTACATGATTTTCCATATCTATCCTGCGGTTCATCTGTGCGTGTGTGGTTGTTTTTATGGTTAAAAAATGGCTGCGCCAAATAGAAAAAAGCCCTTGTCTTGCGACAAGGGCTTTTTGAATTGGCTCCTCCTACTGGACTTGAACCAGTGACATACGGATTAACAGTCCGCCGTTCTACCGACTGAACTAAGGAGGAATTGTAATTGGTGCCCAGAGACGGAATCGAACCGCCGACACGGGGATTTTCAATCCCCTGCTCTACCGACTGAGCTATCTGGGCAAATGGTGCCGGCTACCGGAATCGAACTGGTGACCTACTGATTACAAGTCAGTTGCTCTACCTACTGAGCTAAGCCGGCACACTTTAAACCATTGTGCATGAACAAATTTTTTATTTCATGGCACCAAAATTGGTGCCCAGAGACGGAATCGAACCGCCGACACGGGGATTTTCAATCCCCTGCTCTACCGACTGAGCTATCTGGGCGTGGGCGCTATTAAACGGATTTTAAGGCGGATGGTCAACGGGAAATTTCACTTTTTGTCTCGTTCGTCTCTTTTTTGCGCAACATCGTCCATTTCTGCCACTTCTTCGGCACAGGCCGCGCGTTTTCGCCTCCAGACTCTGGGTTCCTCCCCCTTGAGCAGGCGGGAGATGTTCTCGTGATGGCGGATCAGAATGAGGCAGGAGAGCAGGGAGACTGGCAGGGTATATTCGGGTTTGAGCAGATAGGTAAAGAGCGGCGTCAGCAGCACGGTAATGATGGAGGCCAGCGAGGAGTAGCCGCTCACCAGCAGCACCAGCAGCCAGGTGCCAATCACGGCGCCCCCCATGGTAAAGCCGATGGGCATCATGGTACCGAGCGCCGTCGCCACCCCTTTGCCACCGCGAAAATGAAAGAAGATGGGGTACATATGGCCGAGACAGGCGGCGACCCCGATAAAGCCGAGGTAGACGGGTTTGATCTGCAGATACCAGGCCAGATAGACAGGCACAGTGCCCTTGAGCACATCGAGCAGCAGCACCACCAGCGCCGCCATCCGGCCACCGAGGCGCAGCACATTGGTTGCCCCCGGATTGTGGGAGCCATGATCCCGCGGGTCGGGCAGACCGGTGCAGCGGGAGACCAGCACAGCACTGGATAGTGAACCACCCAGGTAGGCCAGAATAATCATCAAAATCGTCAGGGCCGTCATCTTGGTCGTTTTTACCACGATATGAATGGGGTATGATGCGGGCCACATACGCTGGCATGGGCCCATGCCCACCCAGAGCGCCTCGGCAAGCCTGTTGCCCGGCCAGCATCCCTGCGCTGTCATCACAGCCCATCAAGAGTAAAGAAGAAGTACAGTCATGGACAAGGTGTTTATTCGCGGACTCGAAGTTTTGACCACCATCGGTGTATATGAGTGGGAGAAGGGCATTCGCCAAAAGCTCCGTTTTGACCTCGAGATGGGGTTCGACAACCGCCCCGCGGCAGCAACCGACGACATCAATCTGGCACTGGATTATGCCGACCTCTCCAACAAGATTTGCGAGCATGTCAGCGGCAAGGTGGTCGAGCTGGTCGAGACCATGGCCGAGCAGGTTGCCATGCTGGTGCTCGCCGACGAGCGGGTACAGTGGGTCAAGGTGACCCTCACCAAGCCGGGCGCCGTGCCAAATGCCGCCGGGGTCGGCGTCGAGATCCTGCGCCATCGCACCCCGACCGCGAGCAGCAACTGATGACCACCATCTATATCAGCCTCGGCTCCAACATCGAGCGGGATCGCCATATTCGCGCCGGGCTCGATGCCCTGCACGCCGAATTTGGCGAGCTGCGGGTCTCCCGGGTATTCGAGAGCGAGGCGGTCGGCTTCAACGGCCGCCCCTTCTACAACCTGGTGGCGGCTGCCGAGACCGATCTGCCGCTGACCACCGTCTGCCAGCGACTGCGGGCCATGGAGTTCGCCCACGGCCGCGAGCCGGATGCCAAGAAGTTCGCCCCGCGCACCCTGGATCTCGATCTGCTGCTCTATGGCGATCTGGTCTGCGACACCCCGCTGGTGCTGCCGCGCGGTGAAGTGCTCACCAACGCCTTCGTGCTCTGGCCGCTGGCCGAGCTGGCCCCCAAACTGCGCCACCCCGTCGATGGCCGCACCATGGGCGAGCTGTGGCAAGCCTATGACAAGGCCTCCCAGCAGCTGTGCCCTATTCCCTTTCACTGGGAAGCGTGCGAATTGCAGCATCACTGATCCGCAAGGGCGCCTCACGGCGCCCTTGTTGTTTGCACAGACAGGGTTGCTTATCACGGATAAGAAAGTGTCATTGGGCCTGACCCTGCGAGGCTGGCAGGATAGCGCCCACTACAGGAGAACCCCATGCCACTCGATACCATTCACCATTTCAACTGCCAACTGCTGGCTGAACTGCCCCACCAGCGCTATGAGCATGAACCCATCCTCGACTACGCCACCGATGAAAAGGTCAAGGCCCGCCTCGGCTGGCAGGCGGAGTTCAGCAAGACCCTGTTTCTCAAGTTCAAGGATGGCCGCTTCGCTCTGCTGCTGACCCACAGGGACGGGCGGCTCGACAACAAGGCGGTCAAGGCCGCGCTCGGCGCCAAGCCCTCCATCTGCACCGCCGAAGAGATGCAGGCGGAGATCGGCTGCCTGCCGGGGGCGGTCTGCCCCTTCCTGCCCCGCGCCGATATTCCGCTACTGGTGGATCCGCAACTGCTCAACCACACCGCCTTCACCTGGACTCCGGGCCACCCGGAGCAGACCTTTCTGCTGGCGACCGAGCATCTGGCCAAAGTGTTGGCGCAGCTCCCCTGCGAGGTCAGCTATCTGCCCGCCCCGACGGCGTAGCCCCATCGCGCGCCAGCTGGGCGAAGATCAGCGCCGCCAGCATGGAGAGCAACCCGACACAGAGGTAGGTTAGGTGGAACCCGGCCAGCCACTGACCCTCGGCCACTAAGGTGCCCGCTGAGGTGCCCGCCGAGAAGAGCCCGAGCAGGCTGGCGGCAATCGCCACCCCCAAGCTCATGGAGAGCTGCATCACCACCGAGAGCAGGCCGTTGCCACTGCTGGCCAGGGTCGGACTGAGATCTTGCAACGTGAGAGTGTTCATGGCGGAGAACTGCAGCGAGTTGATGGCACCGAAGATCGCCAGCCAGCCCAGCAGGACCCCGTAGGGGAGCTGGTTGTCGATAAAGTAGAAGCTGGCGATCATCGCCCCCAGCAACAGGGTGTTGCCGACCAGAATGCGGCGATAGCCCACCTTCGGAATCAGCTTGTTCACCAGCGTCTTGGTCAGCATGGCGCCAATCACGGTGGGGATCATGGTCATCCCCGCCTTGCTCGGGGAGAAACCGAGCCCCAGCTGCAGAAACAGCGGGGTGAGGAAGGGCATGGCGCCGCTGCCGAGGCGGGCAAACAGGTTGCCCCAGATGCCGATGGCAAAGGTGGTGGTCTTGAACAGGTTCAGGCTAAAGAGCGGCTGCGGTGTATTGGCGGCATAGAGCCAGTAGCTCGCCATCGCCGCCAAGCCGAAGATCAGTGCAAACAGCGCCCAACCGGTGGAGATGCTGTGCTCCCCCAGCCCCTGCAAGCCGACCGACACCAGCACCATGCCGACGCTGAACATCACAAAGCCCTGCCAGTCGAACCGGGCGGTCTGCTGCCGCAGCTCCGGCATAAAGTGCCAGCTGGCGATAAAGCCGAGCAGCCCCACCGGCAGGTTGATGAGAAACACCCAGTGCCAGCTCGCCACTTCCACCAGCCAGCCACCGAGCGCCGGCCCCATCAGCGGGCCGAGCAGCCCCGGGATGGTGACAAACGACATCACCCGCAGCAGCTCGTGCTTGTCATAGACCCGCAGCACAGCCAACCGGCCCACCGGCATCAGCAGCGCACCGCCAATCCCCTGAAGCACACGGGCGGCCACCAGCATGGAGAGCGAATTGGAGGCGGCGCAGGCGAGCGAGCCGAGGGTAAAGAGCGAGATGGCGGCCAGATAGATGCGGCGGGTGCCGAATCTGTCAGCCAGCCAGCCGGAGGCCGGGATCAGCAACGCCACCGTCAGCATGTAGGCGATGATCACCGACTGCATCTGCAGCGGGCTCTCTCCCAAGGTCTCGGCCATGCTGGGCAGGGCGGTGTTGAGAATGGTGCCATCCAGCGCCTGCATAAAGAAACCGACCGCCGCCAGCAGGGGCAGCCACTTGCGCTGGGCATCTGTCACTGTGTGGCTCATTGCCACCTCCATTATTTTTGCGGGGGAGCGGCGGCGGTCAGGAAGAGATCGACACAACTCAGGGTCCAGGCATCCTGCTCGGCAGCGCTCTGGGTCAATGGCAGACCCAGCTCACGGAGCATGCGCTCCTTGCCCTGCCACATCAGCAACAGCTGCAAGGCGGCCTGTTCGCTGTCTTGATGGCACAGCAGGCCTTGCTGCTTCTGCTGCTCCAGCCAGTTGGACAGCATCTTGGTCACATAGAGCGGGCCCGCCTCGAAAAAAAGGGTGGCCAGCTGGGCATCGTTGCAGCTGATGCAGGTGCGAAAGATATTGATGGCATCATCGCTCAGGATCAACTTGCGAAAGCTGCGACCAAAGGCAATCAGACTCTCCCGCACATTGTTGCCACGCAACAATACCTCCGGCATCAGCTCGCTGCTGACGCACTTGCTGCCCACCGCTTCGGCAAACAGCGACTCCTTGTTGGCAAAATGGCTGTAGACCGTCTGCTTGGAGACGCCCGCTTCACTGGCCACCATGTCCATGCTGACCAGATGCAGACCGTGCTGACAGAAGAGCCGCCCGGCAGCATCGAGGATCGCAGCCCGCTTCTGCTGACTACGGGGTGAAATGTTCATTTTTCCTCCAAAATCAAACTGGACAGTCTAGTTTCGAAAAACTAGACTCACCGGTGTGATTTGATGTTATGTCAACCAGAGGATGATGTCATGACACTTTGCTTAATCCTGCTGGCGCTGTTACTGAGTGGCTGCAGCCCGGTCACAGAGTCAGAAGAAACATCCGCCCTGACCCGGGTGATCGCCCAGCCGCTGCAAGCCAGCGATCACTACCCGGTGCTGCACCGTTTCAATGGCCGGGTGATCGCTCCCGAGCACAGCCAGATAGGCTTCGAGCTGGCAGGGCGGATCGCCACTCTGCACAAGGGACGCGGAGAGCCGGTCGCGGCCGGCGAACTGCTCGCCACACTGGATACCCGGCTGCTGGCAGTGGAAGCCAAAGAGCTGGCCGCCCGGGCTGCCCAGAACGAGGCCGAGCTGACCCTTGCCCGGCAGACGCTCGATCGACTCACAGCCCTGCGCCAACATCAGTTCAGCTCCCGACAGGCGCTGGATGAACAGCAAAGCAAAGTCCGCATGCTGGAGGCAAGCGCCAACCAGCTGGCCGCCGCCCTCGAAGCCAACCGGGTCAAACAGGAGAAATCTCAGCTGCGCGCCCCCTTCAACGGGATTGTGGTCAGCCGCGAGCAGGCATTGGGGGCCGTGGTGGCCGCAGGCCAGCCTCTCTTCTCCCTCACCCGCAGCGGCCAGTGGGAGGCCGATATCGGCGTGCCGGTGAAACAGGCCGAGTCCCTGATCGTCGGCCAACACTACCCCCTGCAAAGCGGTGCGCAATCACTGGAGGGTCGCCTGCTTAATCTGGGGGTACAAGTGGACGGGCAGACCCACACCCGCACCGCCCGCTTCCAGCTGACCCGGGGCGGCGAACAACTGGCAGAAGGGCAACTGATCACCCTGCTGCATCAGACCCGCGAGCCCACCCGCGCCTACGAGGTGCCGCTCACCGCGCTGACCCAGGGATTGCGCGGCAGCTGGACCCTCTATCTGCTCAATGACGAAACGCCACCCCGAGTGGTCAGTCGGGACGTCACTCTGCTGCAGCAAGATGGCGAACGAGCCTGGATAAGTGGTGCCCTGAACGGACAAGAACAGCTGGTGACCGATGGCCTGCATAAACTGGTGCCGGGCCAGCAGGTCACCCTGACAACCAGCGTGGATCATCAGGCAGGCCATCCGGAGCCACAGTCATGATCCGCCCGTTTATCGAGAATGGCCGCCTGCTGCTGTTGACGGTCGCGCTGCTGCTGACGGCCGCCCTTGCGGCATTGCAGACCCTGCCCAGAACCGAAGATCCCCAGCTCACCAGCCGTTTTGCCAGCGTGGTTACCCACTTCCCCGGGGCCAGTGCCGAGCGGGTGGAGGCGCTGGTGAGCGAGCCCATCGAGAACCGGCTGCGGGCCCAGAGCGAGATCAAGCTGATCGAGTCGAGCTCTCGCCCCGGTCTCTCCATCATCAATCTGGAGCTCAAGGATGAGGTCAGCGATGTCGAGCCCGTCTGGTCCAGAGTCCGTGACCGGCTGACAGATCTTGCCGCCGGACTGCCAGCCGGCGCCAGTGCCCCCAAGCTGGATGACGAGAAGGGCTACCCCTTCACCCGGCTGGTCAATGTGGTCTGGCGCGGGCCGGGCCAGCCGCAGCTGGATCGCCTCGCCCGCTACAGCGCCGAGCTGGAACGCCGGGCTCGCCAGCTGCCGGGCACCGAATACGTCGAGCGGGTCGGGGCACCGCAGGAGGAGATCGAGGTACGGTTCGATCCCCTCGCCCTCAGTGCCAGCGGCATGAGTGGCGAACAGCTTGCCCAGGCGCTGAGTGGTGCCGATGCCAAAGTAGCCGCCGGGGAGTTGCAGGGCAGCCACAATCGCTTTCAGGTAGAGATCCGCGGCGCCCTCGATACCCTGGAGCGTATCCGCCAGATCCCGCTGCGGACTGGCGAGCAGGGCCAGACCCTGCGCCTTGGCGATCTGGCCGAGGTAAGACGTACCCTGCACCAGCCGGAGAGTCAGCTGGCCTTTGCCAATGGTGAACGGGCCGTGGTGGTCGGCCTGCGCATGGCACAGGATCACCGCATCGACCTCTGGTCGGCACGGGTCGACACCATGCTGGCCCAGCTGCAACAGGACTTGCCGGATAATATCGGCCTCGTCACCAGCTTCGATCAGCAGCGTTATACCGATCAGCGGCTCGACACCCTGCTCATCAACATTGTGCAGGGCTTCCTCATCATAGTGGCCGTGCTGCTGGTGACCTTGGGGATCAAGGCTGCCATTATCGTGGCCCTGTCGCTGCCGCTTACCGTGGCGTTCTCATTCGCCTGCATGAACCTGATCAATCTGCCCATTCACCAGATGTCGGTCACCGGTCTGGTGGTAGCGCTCGGGATCATGGTGGACAACGCCATCGTCATGGCGGATCGGGTGCAGTATCAGCGCCGCCACGGCATGGCCATGAGTGCCGCCGCACTGGAAGCCATCGGCCACCTCTGGCTGCCACTGCTGGGCTCCACCCTCACCACCATGCTCGCCTTTATGCCGATCATTCTGATGCCGGGCCCGGCGGGCGAGTTTGTCGGCGGTATCGCCTGGGCGGTGATCTGTTCGCTGCTGGGATCCTACCTCATCGCCCACACCCTGGTGGCTGGCCTCGCAGCCCGCTGGATTGGCAGTGACCAGGGGGGGCGCTGGTATCAGGATGGCTTGCACCTGCCCCGGGTGAGTGCCCGTTTCCAGCAGAGCATCGCCATGGCGCTGGCTCACCCCTGGCGAACCCTGCTGCTGGTCAGTCTGCTGCCCCTGCTCGGTTTCTGGGTGGCGGGCCGCCTCACCGAACAGTTCTTTCCCCCTGCCGACCGGGACATGATCCACATCGAGGCCAGCCTATCCCCACAGGCGAGCCTGGCGCGCACCCGCGAGCTGGCACAGGGGATCTCCGTCGAGCTGGCCAGCCTCCCCGCGCTGGTTCGTCAGGATTGGGTGGTGGGCGATAACGCACCCAGCTTCTACTACAACCTGGTGCCCAGAAAACAGGGGCGGGCCGATTACGCCCAGGGGATGATCACTCTGCAGGATGCCGATGCCGCCGAGCGGCTCATTCCACAACTGCAGCAGCGGCTCGATGCAAAATTTCCCGAAGCGCAGATCCTGGTGCGCAAGCTGGAACAGGGGCCGCCTTTCAATGCCCCGGTCGAGCTGCGGCTGTTTGGCCCCGACCTTGAACAGCTGCACCGTCTGGGAGAGGAGCTTCGCAGTCTGCTCGCCAATACCCCGGCCGTGGTGCAGACCCGCGCCACCTTGCAGGCTGGGGCCCCCAAACTCTGGTTGCAGGTCGATGAGGAGGCCGCCCGACTGGCAGGCATGAGCCTGACCGATGTCGCCTCCCGGCTGGCGGGCGCACTGGATGGCAGGTTGGGCGGCACTGTGCTGGAAGGCACCGAGTCAATCCCGGTGCGGGTGCGACTGGCCGAGCCCTTGCGTCAGGATCCGGATGCGCTGCTCAATGTGCCGCTATCGCTCACCGGCACCGGCCAGCAAGGGGCTGCCAATCTCACCTTGCGGGCACTGGCCACTCCCGAGCTGCTACCAAGCTGGGGGGAGATCAGCCGTCGGGATGGTGAGCGGGTCAATGTGCTGGAGGCCTATCTGGCGGTCGGCGTACTGCCGCAAACTGTGCTGGAGCAGGTCAAAGAGAGGCTGGCCACCAAGGCGCTGGCGTTGCCGCCGGGCTATCGACTGGAGTTTGGCGGGGAAGCCGCCAAGCGGGATGAATCGGTGGGCAATCTGATGGCGCACGTCAGCCTGGTCGCCGTGCTGCTGGTGGCCGTGCTGGTGCTCAGCTTCAACTCGTTCCGGCTGGCAGGCATCGTCACCCTGGTGGCGATCCAGTCGGCGGGGCTCGGGCTGCTGTGGGTCTGGCTGCTGGGGTACCCCTTCGGTTTTACGGTGATCATCGCCCTGCTGGGACTGATGGGGCTGGCCATCAACGCCGCCATCGTCATTATGGCCGAGCTGAAGGCAGACCCGCTGGCACAACAGGGCAATCTGCCGCAGATCCGTGACCTGGTGGCCGGTTGCAGCCGCCACATCGTCTCAACCACCATCACCACGGTGGGCGGCTTCATCCCGCTATTGCTGGGGGGCGGCGGCTTCTGGCCCCCCTTTGCCATCGCCATCGCCGGTGGCACAGCGCTGGCGACCCTGCTCTCGTTCTACTTTGTGCCGGTGGCGTTTGTGCTGTTCAACCGCCGCCGTCCTGACCCGGTGCAGGAGAGCGGCAACGCGCAAGATCAGTTGTCGGGCTGACCCAGCATGGCTTTGAGCCGCTCTTCCAGAGTGGGCTCGGGGGCCTTGAGGGTCGCCATAAAGAGCTGCTCGATACCGGCCTTGTCCTGACTTTTCACAATAAACACCAGTCGGGACTGGGCCTTGCCCTCCGGCCAGTCACCCAATGCCTGCAGCGGATAGAGCTGGCCGTGGACGCCGTGGATCACCACCGGCTGGCTCTCCCCTTCCAGCTGCAAGATCCCCTTGAGGCGCAGCAGGGCATCGCCATATTGGGCCTGCACCGCATCGATGGCGGCCAGCAGGCGAGAGGGTTTGAGCGGCTCGCCGATACGCAAAGAGAAACTCTCGATGTTGCCGTGCTCGAAGTGGGTGGGCGCCGCCGTGCCCACTTTGGCGGCGAACGGTTGCATCTTCGGTTGCATCGGTGACGCCAGCCCCTGCTTGGGGGATTCGGTGCGCAGCCAGGCCAGCAGCTGGCGCACATCGCGCCCGGCCGCTTCGTTGTAGGCGCCGAGCTTCTCCAGCACCGCTGGTGACAGTTCACCATTGGTCACCCGCTGGATCGGGGCCGCCGGATTGAGTGCCGCCAGCTGGGCTTCGACCCGCGCCAGCTGTTCGCCGTCCACCAGATCCCCCTTGCTCACCACCAGCAGATCCGCCAGCGCTACCTGCTTCACCGCTTCATATTGAGCCACCAACTGCTGCTCGATATGGCCAGCATCCACCACGGTGACAGTGCCATCGAAGCGGTAGCGCTGGGCGATAAAGCCCTCTTCGCGCAGGGTAAAGAGCACGGGTGCCGGATCTGCCAGACCGGTGGTCTCGATAATCAGCCGCTTGAACGGTTTGATTTTGCGCTGGATGGCCTTCATAAACAGCCCCTGCAGCGCCTCCACCAGAGAGCCCTGCACCGAGCAGCAGATGCAGCCGGAGTCGAGCAGCATTACCTGCTCATCCACCTGCTGCACCAGATGGTGATCCAGCCCCACCGAGCCGAACTCGTTGATCAGCACGGCGCACTCACCAAGCTCCGGCTGCTTGACCCAGTGGTTGAGCAGCGTTGTCTTGCCGCTGCCGAGAAAGCCGGTCAGCAGGGTCACTGGGATACGGGTATCTTGCATATCGGTCATGTCAGATCCTTACCGGTTGGCAAACAGGTCGCTGAGCCAGCGGTTTTCAAAGCGGCCATGGGGGTCGAGCTCGGCTTTTAACGCTACGAAGTCGTTCCAGCGCGGCAACAGGGCCGGGAAGTCGTAGAGATCCATCGCCAGATGTTTGCCGAAATGGGGAATGCCGCCGAGCGGCACCAGCAGTTGCTGCAGCTCGCGCATCTGCTCCATGGAGCCGTTGACGAAGGTGCCGTCCGCCGCCAGATAGACCAGAAAACCGATCCAGCAGACCGGCTGGCCGTAAGCGGCGCTGAGCCAGGCCTCGGAGGGGCCGGTGCAGCGCAGGATAAAGGGGTAGTGCAGCACGCCCGGATTGGCCTGCTGCCACGCTTGCAGGGTCTCCAGCGCCTCGTTCATCCGATGCAACGGCACCGCCACCTCGCAGTTGATCTGGGGGGCCGGGATCCCCTTGCAGAGGATCTGGTAGACGTTGCCCACCAGATCGGAGGCATCCTTGAAGCGGCGCACCGTCTCGAAGTGCTCGCCAGCCAACGCCTCATCCTTGGTGTCTTTGGCCATCTTCTGCATGGTGGCGTCGATAGTGGCATTAAGAGCAGCGTTCATGCGGGCGTCGATATCGCCATCCAGCAGCAGCGGCTCGCTGCCACCGGCGCGATAGCGGGCCACTTCCTCATCAGAGGCGGGATCCACCAGCCAGATGTGGCTCTCGCCGGTCCAGGCAAACCACCAGCTCTTCACAAAGCCGTGCTCGCGGTTGAGCCGCTCGTTGTGCTCCAAGAGGAAGGGGTAATCGGTGGTGAACTTGGTGCAGCGCATGATGCGGTTGGGTACTGTACGCAGGGTGACATCGAGCAGGATGCCGAGCATCCCCATCCCCATCACGAAGGCACCGAAGCGCGGATCGGTGCGATCGACCCGGATGATGTCGCCATTGGCCTGCATCACCGTCATCGCCTCCACCGCATCGCAGAGGGCAGACTGGTGCAGCCCCTGACCGTGGGTACCTGTGCTGAGGGCGCCGCCCAGAGTCTGGATGCCGATGACACCGGGGGATGCGGGCAGCATCCGCTCCATGGCGATCAGCTCGGCATAAACGGTATCGAGGGGCGTCCCCGCCTGATAGGTGACGGTATCGGCAGTTTTCGCCAGCTGGCCGCGCAGGTGGTGCAAGTCCACCAGCAGCGCCTGACTGCCCTCGGCATAGACGCTGTGGATGGGTTCGAAGGAGAGGCCGGAGCCGATAAGGCGCAGCTTGCGCTCGGGGTGTTCCCGCAGCAGCGCTTGCAACTCGTCGCGGCTTTTCGGGCGCCACACCTGATCCAGCGCTCCGAGGGGATTGGTTCTCGACCAGTTGAACAGCACCTCCCGATTACCGATCGCCTTGATGCTGTGAAATGCCTGGAACTGAACCGTCATACCGCGCCTCATCTTTTACTGACGTCAAAATGAGCGCTGATTCTACCGAAAAGCGAGCCGCAAGGCATGAAAAACAAGCCCCTGCACTCGAGGGGGGATAGGGAGAGAGCGCTTCCCTACCCTGCCAGACGGGAGCGTGGCCGCCCGTCTGTCACCGATAGATCAGGTGGCGTTCGGGATGCCTCGCACCCCATCTGGCTGGCGGGTTTGTGCCTCTTCCGGCAGCAGCTCCTCGCAAAACTGGCGCAGCGGCATGGGGCGGGCAAACAGATACCCCTGCAGATAATCGACCCCTTTGGCCCTGAGGTAGTCAGCCTGACGCTCACTCTCCACCCCTTCCGCCACCAGCGCCAGACCGAGCCGAGTCGCCAGATCGATCACATTGTCCACGATATGTTCCGAGAGCGACTCGGTACCGATGCGGGCGATAAAGGATTTGTCGATCTTGAGGTAATCCACATGAAACTGCTGCAGGTAAGCCAGGCTGGAGTGGCCGGTACCAAAGTCGTCGATGGCGAGTTTGACCCCCATCTCGTCCAGCTGGCGGAACAGGGAGAGGGTCTGGGGATCGGACATCAACAGTTCCCGCTCGGTCAGCTCCAGCACCAGTACCACCTTGCCGGGGAGGAAGTGGCCGAGGAAGGCGCGACACTCGGCCAGCAGGGCAAAATCGTGGCAATGGGCGGCGCTGATGTTGAAGCTGATATGAAACCCATCGGGCAACTGCTCCTGAGAGCGGTTCAACCGTGTCGCCACCTGCTTCATGATATGGGTGGTCATGGGAACGATCAGTCCCGACTCCTCCGCTTGCGGGATAAAGAGATCGGGCCGGATCACCCCTTCATTGACATGCTCCCAGCGCATCAGCACCTCGGCGCCCATCATCTTGCCGTCGTGGCTGGCAATCAGCGGCTGCAAGTAGGGAACAAACTCCCTGGCTCGCAGAGCCCGTCGCAATTCATCTGTTGGCGAGCCGGGACGCCCCAGTACCCACCACACCAGCCAAGCCAGCAAAAGCGAGGAAACAGCCAGCCACGACAGCGCCACATGCCGCGCGGCCCACAGCGACTTCCAGTAGACCGGCATGGCATAACCGGCATGGATGGTGAAAGGATAATGGGATGAGGTGAGGGCCTGGCTGATCCCGCGATGGAGGGTGGGCGCCTCGCTCAGATAGCGGCCAGACTCATTGAGCCAGGCCGACCCCACCTGCAGATAGAGCGCACTGGATTTTCCGCTCATGGAGAGCATGAAGCTGAGCTGGGTACTGTCGATAGCGCTCAAGGCGGCATCCTTGCCCTGCTCGGTGCGCACTACCAGCAGCGGGTGATTTTGCCGCACCCGGTTGCCACTCATCAGCAACAGCTTGCGGCCGGTGTAGATGGAGCCGTCATCGGCATCATTGGCCTCACCAAACAGCGAGGTGCAATTGATGATGCCGTTTCGCACCAGATTGACCGAACGCAGGAAAGGCTCGATGGCGACCTTCTTGCGCAGCACCAGCAGGTTGTCGTGACAGGGAGCATTCACCAGAGGCAGCACAGAGCGATTGGCCTGCTCCGCATGATCCAGCATCGACTCCATCAGGGTTCTGGCCTTGTGGGCCGAGGCACTGGATTCCGCTTTCAGCTCCTGCACATAATTGCTGTGGATGAGCCAAGCTCCCACCAGCAGCGGCAGTGTAAAGACCAGCAAGGCACCGCCGAAGCGTAACCCGGTTCGGGAGAGATCGATCCTGAACAGAAACATAAAGAACCACGCCGCAATTCGTCAGGCCTGCCAACGCAAGCACCCAGTGAACAGATATCCACTTTCCCTCGATAACGATGCCTCATCATTACCGCACATAACCGAACAACATAACCCAAAGCGTTTATAAAACGAACCACCAAACAGGTGGTTGGATCTCTCTAGCAAGGATCGTGCAAACAATCTTCAAAAAAGACCGTGAATAACACACAAATAAATAATGCCGCGTAAATACGCGGCATTATTGGCTTCTTATCGCGCAAATCGCGCAAGAACTCCGTTAAACGGCTTGCTGCAGGATCACCGCATCGGCCTTCTTGGTGTAGGAGGCGATCTCGTTGAAGTTGAGGTAGCGGTAAGTATCTGCCGCAGTGGCATCCAGCGCCTTGGCGTACTGCAGGTACTCCGCCACAGTCGGGATCTTGCCGAGGATGGCGGCAACGGCTGCCAGCTCCGCAGAGGCCAGATAGACGTTGGCACCTTTACCCAGACGGTTCGGGAAGTTACGGGTGGAAGTGGAGACCACCGAGGCTCCTTCCGCTACCCGCGCCTGGTTGCCCATGCACAGGGAGCAGCCCGGGATCTCGATGCGGGCACCGACGCGACCAAAGATGCCGTAGTAGCCCTCTTCGGTCAGCTGATCCTTGTCCATCTTGGTGGGCGGCGCGATCCACATGCGGGTCGGCAGCTCGCCCTGATACTTCTCGAGCAGTTTGCCGGCGGCACGGAAGTGACCGATGTTGGTCATGCACGAACCGATGAACACCTCGTCGATCTTGTCGCCAGCCACGTCGCTCAGCAGACGGGCATCGTCCGGATCGTTCGGCGCACAGAGGATCGGCTCCTTGATGGTGGCCAGATCGATCTCGATGATTTCGGCGTACTCGGCATCCTTGTCCGCTTCCATCAGGGTCGGGTTGGCCAGCCACTCTTCCATCCCCTTGATGCGACGGGTGATGGTGCGCACGTCACCGTAGCCTTCGGAGAGCATCCATTTCAGCATCACGATGTTGGACTTCAGATACTCGATGATCGGCTCTTTATCCAGCTTGATGGTGCAACCGGCAGCGGAGCGCTCGGCGCTGGCATCGGCCAGCTCGAACGCTTGCTCTACTTTCAGGGTCGGCAGACCTTCGATCTCGAGGATGCGGCCGGAGAAGATGTTCTTCTTGCCCGCTTTCTCGACGGTCAGCAACCCCTTCTGGATGGCGGCGTAGGGGATGGCATGAACCAGATCACGCAGGGTGATGCCCGGCTGCAGCTCGCCCTTGAAGCGCACCAGCACGGACTCCGGCATGTCCAGTGGCATCACGCCGGTAGCGGCGGCGAAGGCCACCAGACCGGAGCCCGCCGGGAAGGAGATACCGATGGGGAAACGGGTGTGAGAGTCACCACCGGTACCCACGGTATCCGGCAGCAGCATGCGGTTCAGCCAGGAGTGGATGACGCCGTCACCCGGACGCAGAGAGACACCGCCGCGGTTCATGATGAAGTCCGGCAGGGTGTGGTGGGTCTGTACGTCGATGGGCTTGGGATAGGCCGCGGTGTGGCAGAAGGATTGCATGGTCAGATCGGCGGAGAAGCCGAGGCAGGCCAGATCTTTGAGCTCGTCGCGGGTCATCGGGCCCGTGGTGTCCTGAGAGCCGACCGTGGTCATCTTGGGCTCGCAGTAAGTCCCCGGGCGAATGCCCTTCACGCCGCACGCCTTGCCCACCATCTTCTGGGCCAGGGTGAAGCCTTTACCGGTATCGGCCACCGGCTGCGGGCGACGGAATACGGTGGAGAACGGCAGACCCAGCGCTTCGCGGGCCTTGTCGGTCAGGCCGCGGCCGATGATCAGCGGGATACGGCCACCGGCGCGCACTTCGTCGATCAGTACGTCGGTTTTCAGTTCAAACTGTGCCAGCACCTGTTCGGTGCCGTGTTTGCAGATCTTGCCGGCATAGGGGTAGATGTCGATCACATCGCCCATTTCCAGCTTGGAGACGTCCACTTCGATGGGCAGAGCGCCGGCATCTTCCATGGTGTTGAAGAAGATCGGGGCAATCTTGCCACCCAGACAGACACCGCCAGCGCGCTTGTTCGGCACGAACGGAATGTCGTCGCCCATGAACCAGAGCACCGAGTTGGTGGCGGATTTACGGGAAGAACCGGTACCGACCACGTCACCCACATAAGCCAGCGGGAAGCCTTTCTCTTTCAGGGCATCGATGGTCTTGATGGGGCCGACGGCGCCATCCTTGTCCGGGGTAATGCCGGGACGGGCGTTTTTCAGCATCGCCAGGGCGTGCAGCGGAATATCCGGGCGGGACCAGGCGTCAGGTGCCGGAGAGAGGTCGTCGGTGTTGGTTTCGCCGGTCACCTTGAACACGGTGACGGTGATCTTCTCGGCCAGCTCCGGGCGGGAGAGGAACCACTCGGCATCAGCCCAGGACTGCATCACTTGCTTGGCGTGGACATTGCCCGCCTTGGCCTTCTCTTCCACGTCGTGGAAAGAGTCAAACATCAGCAGGGTGTGGGAGAGCCCCTTGGCGGCAAGCGGCGCCAGAGTGGCATGATCCAGCAGGTCGATCAGCGGCTGAATGTTGTAACCACCCTGCATGGTGCCCAGCAGCTCGACAGCTTCGGCGGCAGTCAGGATGGGAGAGTGGGCTTCGCCCTTGGCGACGGCGGTGAGGAAACCGGCTTTGACATAGGCCGCTTCATCAACACCGGGGGGAATACGGGAGGACAACAGCTCTTTCAGAAAGTCTTCTTCGCCAGCGGGCGGGTTCTTGAGAAGCGTAACCAGGGCGGCGACCTGCTCTGCATCCAGAGGTTTGGCAACCACGCCCTCGGCGGCACGTTCTGCGACGTGTTTACGGTATGTTTCAAGCACGACTAATTCCTCTTTGGTCTTTTTTTGGGGTTCGCCCACGCTCGCGGCGATCGTCCTTGCGGGACACCCCGTAGGGTGCTCCCCACTATATAAGTTTTAACGACTAATTAAAATCCAAACCCTGTTTACTTATTCACCACAAAATCGTAACCAATTAAACAGACTGGTATTTTTTGAAAATTAATTGAACGCCCTCAACCAGAGTTAACAAATTGGCATCATTTCGGCATTATTCGAACGTACTGCCCAATTGCAGATAGAAGACGTCATTGCCCCCCTCCGCCATGCCGTAGCCGAGGAACACAGGGCCGAGGAAGCTCTCCACCCCGACATAAAGCGAACCGGCGGTGAAGGAGCTCTCCAGACTGATATCCTCACCCTTGTTCCAGACCCCGCCCTGCTCCAGAGATCCACCCAGATAGAGCGGCACCTTGAAGGCACCGAAGTCATTGTCTGCCACCCGATAGATGTAGCGCAGGCCACCAAACAGGCTGTAACGACCGCTCAGCTGGTAGCGCTGGAATCCGGAAAGGCGGAACAATCCACCCAGATCCTGGATATAGAGTGGAATGCTCTCTTCACTGCCCGACCCGCCACCATCGAGGATCAGGTTGAGGCTGTGCCTGTCCCATGACCAGGGTTTGACCATGGAGAGGTGATAGTTCCAGCCCTCGCTATGGGAGACCTGAGAACTATCCCCATCCAGATTGACGTGGGAGTAACCTATCTTCATATCCCATTTGATCCCCTGATAGGGGAAATAGCTGCTGTCCAGTGTGTCGTGTTCGAAGCGAGCATAGGGACCCCATGCCGTGGCATCGCCCTGCACGTCTTTAATATTTTTGACATCGATGCTGCCCGTCATCCCTTCCAACCCCATCGACAAGCGACTCCAGGGCTGACGATTCCAGCCTACCGCCAGATCGGCGCTAAAGAAGGAATACTCGCTATCGAGATAGGTGAAAAATGGGTCGTCCGGGTCTGGGTTAAATAGGCTTCTCTGAGTCTGGTCATAGGCCAGGCTTGCCTCACCATAGAAGGTCTGGGAAGGCTCCAGCGGGGTATAGAAGTTGGTCTTGATATGTTTGGCCGTGCCCAGCGATGCCTCGGTCAGCCACTCGGCGCCCCACTCGTTGACGTTGGTGAGGGTATAGGACATGCCGACGTTGTAGTTGGAGGTATTCTCGAAGTCATCGGTGAAACCGAACTGGAAGTTGAGGTAGCCAGGCCCCCAGTTTTTCTCGCTGGCATCCACCACTAACACGTTCTCCCCGTCGCGCTCCTCCACCTCGTAGGTGATGCGGTCAAACGATTCAAGGGCATAGAGACGGCGAATGCCCGCCTCCAAACTCTCATTGGTCTGCACCTTGTCAGGCCGCACTTTCAGCATGGCGCGCACCGTCTCGTCGGAGAGGCGCGATTTGTTGATGATCTCCACCTTGTCGATGAAGTAGGCAGGTTGACCGCTGCGCTCGGCACGGCGGCTCAGCTTCTGGTTGCGATAGGCGTTGTACTGCGCCTTGGTGAGCGACAATCTATCGAGCTGCAGCGACGCCCTCTCGGCAGCCGCCTCACCTATCTTGATCCCCTCCGGCATCCGGGCAAAGTCAGCAAGCCCTATATCGCCAAACTCGGGGGCGAGCAGGATATCCTTGGGCCCTAATAGGGCCTTCTGCTTATCGGTGCCCACCTGGGTCATATAGGTGGTGAGCTGATCGACCATAGAGATCGCAGAGGTCAAAGATTTACGAGTACGCAGCTTGGCACCGATATCCACCGCGATCACCACGTCGGCCCCCATCGCCTTGGCGACATCCACCGGCATGTTGTTGACGCTGCCGCCGTCCGCCAGGATGTGCCCCTCCCACTCCACCGGCTTGAGGGCACCGGGAATGGACATGGAGGCCTGCATCGCCTTGGCCAGGCTGCCGTGATCCAGCACGAAAGGCGTCACCGTCTCCATGTCGGTCGCCATGGCGCGGTAGGGGATCGGCAGATCGTCAAAACTCGCCTGCACCGGCAGGTTGGAGGTGGCCGCCCGCAGCAAACTTGCCATCGCCTGCCCTCGAAAAAAGCCACCTGGCTCGTGGCCACCAATCCCGATGTCAGTCCGCAACTGATACTGCTCGCTCTGCTGCTTCTTGCGCAGCGACAGCTCGTCGCGGCCAACCTTGTCCTGATACCCCTTGTTCCAGTCGATGGCCAAGGTGGTGCGTTCCACCTCCTCGGCACTGAGCCCCATGGCATACATCCCCGCTACATAGGAACCCATGCTGGTGCCGACTATGATGTCGACCGGAATCCGTTTCTGCTCCAGCACCTTGAGGATGCCGATATGGGCAGACCCCTTGGCACCGCCGCCGCTGAGCACCACCGCAATTTTCGGGCGATCCCCCTGTGCCGCCACAGCCAGCAGCGGGCAGGCCGCCAGCATCACCAAAAGCAGACGGGTCCATCCCGCACCTAAACTGCGCATCATATTTTCCATATTATTCAGAGGGTCAGTCACCAAGGATGGCCTCTACTATAAGGGGCTCGGCAGTTAGCGCAACCGTCAATCCGCATCCCGCCTGTGCTGCATGGCGAAGGGGCGAGTCGCCGCCCCTGTGAGCGCAAACGTAATCCGCAAATAAAGGGCTGCAAGCCTCATGGGTAGCGCCGCGCTGCCGCTAATATGAGGGTCGTCAATCTCAACCTTTTGAGCACCTTTATGCTGGCAACCCTCACTCTTAAACAGAAAATACTGGCCACGGTCACCCTGGCCGTGGTCGTCTCCTGCCTGCTGGTAGGCTACTTCAGCCAACGCTCGGCCCAGCAACTGATCGAAAACCGGATGTTCGAGCAGGAGCTCCCCAACCTGACCCTGCGGATCAGCAAGGAGATTGAACAGGATCTCCACGGCATCGCCCAGGCTGCCCGCCAACTGGCCACCGACCGCTTTATTCTCGACTGGGTGGATCGGGGCATGCCCAAAGAGCAGGAGCCAATCCTCATCAACCAGCTCAAGGATGTGGCCAACCAGTATGGTCTGGTGACCGCCTCCTTCGCCGATCGCCAGAGTGCCGCCTACTACAACCAGGATGGCTTTCTGCGCAACCTGACCCCGACACAGGACGCCTGGTTCTATGACTACACCAAGAGCCAGAAGGAGATGACCCTCAGCATCTTCCGCGAGAGCAACGGCGAGGTGAAGCTGTTCGTCAACTTCCAGCAACTCAACGGGCGCGGGCTGGCAGGCTTTGCCAAATCCCTCGATACCATGGTGACCATGGTCTCCAACTTCCGGCTGGAAGAGAGCGGCATCGTCTTTATGGTCGATGGCAGCGGCAAGGTGAAGCTGCACCCCGAGGCCAACCGCATCGAGCGTGACACGCTTGGCAACATTGCCAGCGGTGATACCGGCAGCCTGCTGGCCAAACGCCCCTTTGCCGTCATCAACGCCGAAGTCAATGGCGAGCCCATGGTACTGGCCAGCAGCTATATCCCGCTGCTCGACTGGTATCTGGTGGCCCAGGTGCCAGAAGCCGAGATCTATGCCGAACTGGATCAGACCCGTAACGAGATCCTGATGATCTCGCTGGTGATTGCGCTGGCTATGGGGCTGATGGGGATGCTGCTGGCAGGCTCGGTCAGCCGCCCGCTCAACGAGTTGGCCCGCCTGTTCAAGGAGCTGGGCAGCGGCGATGGGGATCTCACCCAGCGCCTGAAAGTGGAAGGACGTGACGAACTGAGTCAGGTCGCCACCGGTTTCAACAACTTCGTCGCCAAGATCCACGGCTCCATCGAGCAGGTGGCAGAGAACTCCCGCCAGCTCGCGGCCACCGCCAACGAGGTGGCCAACAAGGCACAGCTGACCCAGCACAACTGTACTGCCCAGCGTGACCGCACCGTGCAGGTGGCCACCGCTATCCACGAAATGGGGGCCACGGTGAGCGAGATCGCCGGTAACGCTTCGCTGGCAGCCGAAGTAGCCAGACAGGCCAACGATCAGGCCGATGCTGGTGCGGTAGTGGTGGCGCAGGCGCGCCACGGCATCGTCGACCTCTCCGGTGAGATTGAGCAGGTGGCAGGGGTTATCGAGTCGCTGGCGAGCCAGACCGACTCCATCGGCAGCATCCTCGAAACCATCCGCAGTATCTCGGAGCAGACCAACCTGCTGGCATTGAACGCCGCCATCGAGGCCGCTCGCGCCGGTGAACAGGGTCGCGGTTTCGCCGTGGTGGCAGATGAAGTGCGCAATCTGGCCAACCGCTCCGCCGCCTCGACTGCCGAGATCCAGGGGATGATCAACCGCTTGCAGGAGCAGAGTGCCCGCGCCGTCAGCGCCATGGCGCAGGGGCGTAACCAGAGTCTGGAGGTGGTGAGCCAGGCCGATGAGGCCAACGTCGCCCTCGGCCAGATCACCGCCCACATTACCCAGATCAACGACATGAACATCCAGGTCGCCACCGCCACCGAGGAGCAGTCGAGCGTGGTCGGCGAGATCAACCGCAACGTGGAAGATATCAACCAGCTCACCATGGAGACCGCCGATATCGCCCACCAGCTGACCGAATCAAGCCGCAGCCTGCAGCAGCTCTCCGGTCAGCTGGACAAGCTGGTTGGCAACTTCCGACTCTGACCCCGACCTTGACCTTGACCTAAGCCATCAACAACAGAGAGCGCCGTGGCGCTCTCTGTTGTTTTGGTGGCGACTAATCCGGCATAGCCGTCAGCCCTTGCCATCCCGTTTGTGCTGATACATCAGCTCATCCGCGCGGGTGAGCAGCTCGGCCAGGGAGACACAGCCGTGCCCGTCATAGAAGACAATCCCGGTGCTGCAGGTCAGCGCATAGCCGCAACCACTGTGCTGATTGTGCTCGGCCAAGATGGCATTGAAACGCTCATAGGCCAGTTGCGCCTGCGCCTCCACCACATTGGGCAACAGGACGGCGAACTCATCGCCGCCCATACGGGCAAACACGTCTGCGCCACGAAAAGCCTGCTTGAGCAGAGTGGCAAAGGCGATCAGGGCCCGATCCCCTTCTGCATGCCCCCACCGATCGTTGATCCCCTTGAAGCCATTGAGATCCAGATAGAGCAGCGCCAGCGGCATCTGCAAGCGACTGGCCAGCGAGAGGCTCTTCTCCGCCAGCATCACGAACCCGCGCCGATTGGAGATCAGGGTCAACTCATCAATGGTGGCCAGCTGCACCGCTTCGAGCTCCCGCACCACCATCGCCGCCAGATCCTTGAGCAGTCCCACATCCTCCTCACTCAATTCCCGCGGCACCGTATCGATGATGCAGAGCGTCCCCAGTTTGCAGCCGTTGGCGATCCGCAGTGGCTGTCCGGCATAGAAGCGGATACCGGGCCCACCCACCACCAGCGGATTGTCGGCAAAGCGGGGATCCTGCGAAGCATCCGGCACGATGAAGGTCTCATTGCCCATGATGGCGTGGCCACAGAACGAAATGTCCCGGGCAGTCTCACGGACCTCCAGACCAATACAGGATTTGAACCACTGGCGATCTTCATCCACCAGACTTACCAGCGCGATGGGGACATTGAACACCCGTCGGGCCATGCGGGTCAGCCGATCAAACCGCTCCTCAGCCTCGGAATCCAGCAAAGAGAGCCGCCGCAGGGTCTCCAGCCGCAATACCTCATCGGGTGGAATGGGTGCTTCTAGCATTGTGCCTCTCTCGTCTGTGCCAAAACCTATCTTTAGCATATTGGGCTTTGTCGAAGTCGGCGCAGCAAGGATGTCTAGTCCTGAAATAGGTTTACACATTTTCAACTAACATTTCTCTACTCAGAACCCCTATGTACCGCACCGGGGGTTCTGTATTTCAACGCATGATGCGGCCGCTCCTCGTTTCTTTGTAAATATCCACCACTTCACGCCCCATTTCCCGAGCTTGCGTCAAGTCCTGCGGGCTTTATGTAGTGGTCTAATCATCCCGGACACCATTTTAGGTGGTACAGTCGCCACCATGACCTGAGGTGTTCAATGACAAGATTACGTCGCTCATTTACTGCCCAATTCAAACTCGAAGCCGCATCCCTGGTGCTCGACCAAGGATATTCTGTCCCTGAAGCCAGCCGTTCACTGGATGTCGGTGAAACAGTGCTCCGTCGCTGGGTTCAGCAGCTGCAATCCGAACGAACTGGCACAACCCCAATCAGCAAAGCACTGACTCCAGAGCAGCAGAAAATTCAGGAGCTGGAAGCCCGTATCAACCGGCTCGAACGTGAAAAGGACATTCTAAAAAAGGCTACTGCTCTCTTGATGGCGGACGAGTTCACACGTACGCGCTGATAGACCGATTAAGGGAGCAAGCCCCCATCACTTTGGTCTGCTGCGCCTTCGATGTTCCCACCTCCTGTCTTTACGATTATCTGGCTCGCAGGCGGACGATTAACCGTGAACGTATGCAACAGCGCTGTGAGTTGCGCCGTTTGTTCAAAGCGAGCCGGAACTCAGCGGGCAGCCGCGCCTTGATGTCGATGATGCGGGAGTTGGGGTATCAGATTGGTCGATTCAAAGTACGTAACCTGATGAAGGAAGCCGGGTTGGCATCCAAACAGCCGGGCGCACACCGCTATAAGGTGGCACAGTCTGAACGACCGGATATCCCCAATCTGCTGACCCGTGAATTTGATGTCCAGCAACCCAATCAGGTGTGGTGTGGCGATATCACCTACGTCTGGGCCGGTGGTCGCTGGCATTACCTAGCAGCGGTGCTTGACCTGCACACCCGGCGGGTCGTGGGCTGGGCGATGTCTGACAAACCTGATGCAGAATTGGCAATCAAAGCCCTGGAGATGGCCTATCAGCAGCGGGGCTGCCCATCTGGTGTGCTATTTCACTCTGACCAGGGCAGCCAATATGGCAGTAGGGCATTTCGGCAACGACTGTGGCGCTATCGCATGACCCAGAGTATGAGTCAGCGTGGCAACTGCTGGGATAACGCCCCGATGGAACGGTTGTTCAGAAGCCTGAAGTCAGAGTGGCTGCCGGCAACGGGATACATGAGAGTGCGGGAGGCAAAGCGGGATATCAGTTATTACCTGATGGATTACTACAACTGGCGGCGTCCACATCAATACAATGACGGGATACCGCCAGCAAAAGCCGAGATTCGGCCTAACCAAGTGTCCGGATTTAGTTGACCACTACACACGCACCATTTCCCGCGCTTGCGTTAAATCCTGCGGGCTTTGAAACAACAACTCTCCTTTCAAAATCCCGTTCACCCGCTCCGCCAACGCATTCTGGTAACAGTCATGTCCATCCGTCATCGAGCATTTCACCCCGTACCGTTCATGTAGTGACTGATACAGCCCCGAGCAATACTGCACGCCGCGGTCCGAGTGATGGATAAGCTCCCCGCCGCCACGCCGTTGCTTCAGCGCTTTCTTGAACGCCATCGCCACCGACTCGGCATGCATTCCTTCGTGTACGTGATGGCCCACTATCTTGCGTGAGTAGGCATCCGTCACCAGGCTCAGGTACAGCGGCCCGCTCCTGGCTGGCAGATAGGTGATATCTGCGACCCAGACCTGCTCCGGGGCCACCGGGGTAACCTGCTCTGGTCCCGCCTTGAGCAAGTTGGGATGACGGTAGAAACGATGAAAACTGTGGGTGGTCTTGTGATACGCCCGTCTGGGCAGCACCAGCAGGCGGTGCTCGGCCAATATCTGAAACAGCCTGTCCCGCCCGACCTTGAGCCCGCCATCATCCTGACCCTGCAGCAGATAATGCAGCTTGCGGGTGCCGACCCGAGGTTGTCGCAGTCGAACCTGACGCACGAAGCA
>NZ_CAWMRY010000029.1:0-69479 GCF_963870295.1 Aeromonas sp. ANP5
GTATGTTACTGTAAAAGACTGCTTTATAGCTTTTTCTGAGATAATCGCGGGATATGAAATAAATGAGTAAAGATATTGTTTATCACTACACTAGCGCAGATGGTCTAAGAGGTATTCTGAACAGCAAAAGTGTTTGTTTAAGAATGACAGACTCTAGATTTTTAAACGATAAAGAAGAGATAACTCACGGTAGTCAGTTAGTAAAAAAACTTATCAATGAATACGATAACAACCCAGAGGCAACCTTACCAGGGATCCCATCTCATACGGAATTCATGAGTATGCTTCTCGGTTCTATTGCCGATAGAAGCTTCTACAGCACATCATTTTCATCCGAAACTGAACAGCTATCCCAGTGGCTATCATATTGCCCACAACAAGGTGGGTACGCTATAGGCTTTGATAAACAGCAACTTATAAATTACCTTCGAGGTGAAGGAAATGATATTCATTTCTCATCGGTGAATTATGTAAATGATCTAGATGACCTAATCAAACAAATAAATCAAATAAAGTACAGCTACACAATAAACATACATAATCGAATAACAAGAGATCTGTCGATGTACAATTTAGTACCTCAAATACAGCATGTTTTAGCCACATCGAAGCAATCATATTTTAAATCGGAGAATGAAGTCAGAGCATACCTTGTAAAATCCCCTGGGGATAAAAATGATAACTTAGAATTTTTCACTAAGGGCAGTGTATTAGTCCCATACAACCCACTAAATATCCCGAAAGAAATTGTCACACAAATCATTGTTGGCCCCATGCAACATCAAGAATTGGCAATGATCGCATTAAATGAATTTAAACGCGTTAATAATTATGATTTTTCAATTCTGAAATCAAATATTCCATTTAGATGTTTTTAGCTCTTTTTTAAAACAAGTTTCGCTGTAAACGGTTGACTAGCAATTTTCGTTGCTCTGCCACCACTGCATAGGTCTGCGGCACAGACAGTCCATGCTTACGGGCCAGTTGATCGATATTTCGCCCATTGAACTCATCCCAGATGGCCCTATCCCGCAGCGCGGCCTTGAGATGATCCCCTGTGGGGATGTAGTAGGCACGGCCACCCATATAGTGGGCCTGTACCAGCACCAACTTGCGGGCCTGAGCCTTGGCCTGTTCTTGTGCCATCCCCCCTCTGATCAACTCGCAGGCCAGCACATCGACCAACTCGCTCAGGGCTTTGGGCCATTTGGCCGTCAGCTCGGATGCAGGGATCTGATCGAGGCGATCGACCAGTTGCCCCAGCGAGACGTGATCATCGGCAAAGAGATCCTGATTCTGTTCCATGACTCCCCCGGCAAAACAGAAAAAGCGGTGTGCCGATTAGAACACAGGCCATTTTATGCGCACATTTATCGCTTTAAAGCCTCTCTCGGGTCTGACACTGTGACGGAATGAGCAATGTTTTCAATTTGTCATTGCACAAGGATGAGTTGGGTATACATTACGCTCCCATGTAATTTTGTGTCATATGGAAACCCCGATGAGTAAAGAAGCTATCTACAAAAACTTGGAATCTTTGGCACCTGTTGAAAAAGTATTAGGTGAGGTGGACAAAGCTTTAAACGACAAAGATCGAACTGATACTGACAGTGATGATATTAAAGAAGTTCTGGCTGCCGCTGGCGGTGTCGGCGCAGGGGCTGGCATTGGATTTGCGGGTCTTTACTTCGGTGGAGTAACTGGTCTCTCTGCTGCTGGCATTACCTCTGGTCTGGCTGCAGCAGGCGGGCTCGTGGGTGGCGGTATGGCTGCAGGTGTAGCTGTTCTGGCTGCACCTGCAGTGCTGCTGGGTGTTGGCGCTTACGCTTTCGTTTCACAACGTAACAAACGCAAACTGAAAGAAAAGAAAGAGATGTTGCTGCAAGAAGCGATGAAAAAGCAGAATGCCATCATCTCTGAACTGCGCAAATCCTCAGACGACAACAAAGCAAGAGCAGACTATCTGACCAAACTCAACACACTCCTGCAATCAATCATCATTGACCTTGAGGGTGATTTGAAGGTGGCAGCCTGATGAGCAATGACAAGGGTGATTACCTCACTGATGGATTGAGGGTTGCAGTTCATCACAAGCAAATGCTCGATCAACTGGGTTCCGAACATGATGAACAGCGTCATAGCCTTGATGCTGCGATCAACTCCAGTGAGGCCTTGCTCCGACGCTTGGGTAAGGCATTACCGGTAAAGGACTCCAGCACGTCAAACACTTTGCAGGTAATTACCCCTGTCAGGACAAAATCATGGGAAGAAATTCTTGCAGAGGCTAAACAAGCAATTCCTGGTGAGGTCGATTTTAATGATGTACTGACGCCAGCAGAAATTGATGCTGTATTGGCAAAACATCAGAAACTCGGTGAGCATCTAGGTTGGCTCGGCAGCCTTGATCGATACGATGTTGCACTGGCTGTTTCTGCGGGCATCCTCTCCGGGCTTATCGATATCTTTCTTGTCCAGGTACCCGCACATAAGGGATTTTTGGGTAGCCCTCCGTCGGAAGGGGGATGGTTATCCAACAAGGTCAAGGAGCTTTTTGGCGAAGTTCTGCCACCAGAAAAGATCAAAGAGCTTGAGGGGTTGTACAAAGTCTCTTTCGATCCCTCAACTAGCAAAGGTCTGGAAGAAGCGGTTGCTGGATTGGGCCCTCGCACCCATCGTTACCAATCATTGGGACATGACCCCATCCTAGGTTTCATTTTTGGGGTCAAAGATGTGTTGTGCGGTGAATTTACTGCCATTGATAAGTTTGGCAACGTGATTGTCCAACAAACTGCTGCGCCATTACTGGAGGGTGAGCATTTTATTATCAGGCTCCTGGAGGCCATCAGAAAAGTTGGCGGTCATCTGGCATCAGATGTAGCAACATCAGCAGGCCTGCCCGCCCCCCTGATGCCCCTTCTCTCTTTCTTTCAATTCGGAACGATAGGAAAGCAAGGCTACACCATCGCAGAAGTTGCAAGACAGATGTATCGCAGTGGATATGACCTGCGTCATTTCATTGCGGCATCAGTGCCATTGGCGATCAGTGAATTGATTGTTCGGCTTGGCTTTATGGTGAGAAAGCTCAATGCGGGAGCGACACTGGCCGAGGCATTTCCCAATGCAGCGCATCCACAACTTCGTCGCCAGCTGCTGATTGCACATGGGGTGGCCGGTGTGATCAATGCAGGCAAAGTGACAGTGACCAGCAACCCCTTATCTATTAGCTGGCCACTCGTTTTAACGCTGCTGCGCTATGGTATGCCAGAAATGATGTATTTGATTTATGGCCAAGAAAAAGAGAGAGCAAAGCTGGTTGAGACCGAGATAATGGCTGACTACAGAGCCATTCATCAGGAGCTGGATACACAGCTTAAGATGCTCCCTCACATCGTGATATAGGCTTGGTAAAATGCAGCCCCGCATCGCGGGGCTTTCTTCAAGGTAAATATATTATCTTGCAGACCACTTTTTCAGTGCCTCTAGCACTTTGACGGCCAGAGGCGCATCCAGCCAGCCCACCTCGGCCACCCCTACCCCACCGTTTAAACGGGCCGTCATCCGTTGAACCCAGCGGTTTAATGCGGTTTCCGAACCATCCCTGACGATGCCAAGGCGGGCCATCTCGCACCAGATGGCCCTGATCTTGGCAATTTCATTGACCCTGATGTGGCTACCGGCCGCAGGACTCAACCGTTTGTTGGCTGCATGGCGAGCAGGTTTGGGAATAAAGCCCGCCGCCTTGAAGGCAGTCAGCACCTGTTCCAGCTCCTGCTCGCTTAACAGGGCAGCGCTGCGCTTGCCGGTGTGGCTGGCCAACAGGTCGCGGTAACACTCGTCATCGAGCGCCAACGCACGGCGCCCCACCTGTACCAGCCGGATCAATCTGCTGCGCTTGTCCATCACCTATCCACTCCCGGTTCCGCCTTACTGTCATGATGCTGCCCGGCCACCCTCAGCTGTTGGTAGTGTTCATTGAGGCACCCCCGACACCAGCTGGAGAGCCGGGTGGCATCGCTCGCCACACCGAAAAACTCGGTATCCCATGGCCAGAACTCGCCACAACGGGGGCAGCGCTGCTCCAGCCCCAGTTCGGTGATGCAGGCCCGACCGCTTTGCAGGCGACGGGCCAGAATATGGGGGGCCAGCAGAGGGCTATAGATGGCCATGGCGATCCCCGGTTTCGTGTACCCCACCACAATCTCTGGCCGATTTGGCCTGCTGCAGTTCGGCCACCAGTTGCCAGCGCATCTGGCAGGCTTCTCCGGCCAGTGCGTGAAAGCCACGGGCGCGCGCCTCTTTATCAAACTGCTTGAGCTGTTTGCACACAGCCCGTTTGTCAGCCGCTACCAGTGCAATGGCTGCGCTGCTGAATATCTTGGTAAGTCGAATATCCATCTCTGTTTTGGTCATCGCCGTGCTCCTTGTATTAAGACGGTCAAGACCTGGGCCCAGATCATTTGGTTGCTCATCAGTACCCGGCCACCACACCGGGCAGACAGAGCGGCATCGCCGCCCTGTTTCGCATCGGGCCATTACTCGAACTGCAGTGGCATCACCCCTTGATACTCCTCTGCATTGAGGGGCGCGGGCCCCAGCCCCAACGCCCAGAGCAGGACGGCCTTGATGCCATCCTCATAGGTGTCGTCGGGGTAGCAGGTACCCTCGGTTTCGGTGATCTGCTCACAGAGCAGCAGTTGCTCTTCGGCTTTTTCCACGTTGATTTCCATCACGCCTCCTCCCTATACCTTGGCCAGATCCAGGCTCATCTGGATGTAACGCCCGTGAGCGTCACGCTCGTAGAGCCGCAGATATTGGCTGGTGCCAGTCACCTGGATGGCATCGACAGCGGCTTGCATGGCCAGCAGCCAATCCGGGTCATCGATATTGAGCTGACGAAGGGAGAGCACCTGGTTCACGTCGATATGACCGCTCTTGGATACCCGAAAGGCATGGTCTACCAGGGCACGGATCTCGCTGCTGGCGCCATCGCTCCAGCGTTCGATACACTGGTCGATCAACGCTTTGGCAGCCTGGATCCGTTCATCAAATTTGCGGTGCTCCCCCACTGCCCGAATGAGCTTGTAACGGCCATCAAAACTGAGCAGGGTCACGTTGCCCTTGGTGCCGCCCCACGCCACGCCGTACTGCTCGGCGGAGAGATCCACAAAGTCGGCGATCTGCTGCATGGCGCCAATCTTGAAGGCAGCCAGCTGTGCGCGTTGCTCGCGAGCTGCCGCGATAATGGCCAGCACCACTTCGTCGCGCAGCTTGTCTGCCGGGGCGATCAGGTTTTCCGGTACCCAGTGTCCCTGGGCGTTCTGGCGCATCGGGGTGGTACTGCTGGTTTGTGCTTCTTGCATGGGCTTCTCCTTAATGGATCTTGTTGCTGCCGGGCACCGGAGGGCACATCACGGCGCTGTACTGCTCTGCTGTCGCGCTCGCCAGCTCCTCCTGGTGGGTCGCGCTGCAGAATTCGAGAAACTTAGGTAACTGGCGCAGCACCACCCGCGCCAGCGCCTCGTCTTCTATCTCAAGCTGGATCTTGCTCATCTCATCCCCCTTGCCGGTTTCAGGATTCTTGACGCCAGTGGAGCAGGCACCCGCCAAAGCGCACCAAAGCGACTTCACGCACCACGCCCGCCAGACATTCACGGCTTAACACGGCGCGGGCCTGCATCTCTTTGGGCAATGGCCCGGTAACCGCCAGCAGCGGGGTATGGCAAACCCGACTGGTGCGAACGTCATATCCCTTGGCCGTCAGCCAGTAGCTGAGTTGCTCGGCGGTCTTTTGCAAATTGTTGTGCAGATACTTTTTCATCCCGTTCTCCTTGTGATCTCGTCACCGGGCCCACCGCGAAAGAGCCCCGCCAACCCTTATTTGCCTTCTTGCTTGTCGAGCAGCCGGTTGTATTTGATGGCCATGATTTTCAGCTCTTCGGCCAGCAATTCACTTAGAATGCGCAGGCTGCTGCTGGCATTGTCGCCATCGCTTTTGGCCTGTCGGCGCAATCTGGAGAGGGTTGCCTCGGCGTCATAGCGAGCCATTTTCTGCGACCCTTTGCCCTGCTCTACCGATAACCGCATCGGCCGACGCAGTTGCTGCGCCTCGGTCAGCTGGCTATGGGGGCAACCGCTACGGCATGCCTTCCAGAGCTTGATATCCATCGGACTGCTGCCCACTTCGCTGGGGCCACGGCGTTGGTGAGCGAGACACTGATGCGCCGGGATATCCCCCAGGATGGGGCACCTCACTTTGTTGCCCATCAAGGCCCCTTCCACCAGGGTCTGTACCCTTGCCATATCGCCGGGATACTTTTCGTTGCAGACCTGGCTGATGGTGGTGCGAGAGAGCCCGAGCTTCTCGGCCACCTGGGCCAGCGAACTGGCCGCCACTTCGGCCTGCAACACCTCAAGCCACGTTTCCATGTGTCTCCTCCTCCCGTTGGAACGGGTATAACTGCTGCTGGTTTTGATCCCAGCAACCATGGTCACGACACAGCGGGGCATAACGGCCTGTATCCCTGACCAGCTGATAGCGTCCTGTCAGGCCGTGTCTGGCGGGTACAGGTAGCAAACTGTCAACTTTGAACAGCACTTTGACGTAACCAGCTTTCACCAACCTATCGGTGTAAAACCAGGCTTGTTTCTGACCCGTCTCTGCCGTCAGCATCAGGTCTGTCAGGGTGAAGAAGCGGCTGATCTTCATGGTGTTCCACATTTTCTGTTGATTGGTTTTGCGCTTGTTCCGGCATTTTGGCCGCTTCTGGCCACTGCTTTTGCCAATCGGTGGCACGTATTGGGCGCTAACCACTTTGAAATAGGCCGGGCGGGATACCACGCCGTCCGGGTGTTTAATGAGGTGGCCAGCGGCCAACCAGTCACGCACGACCTTGTAGATATGTGCCTCCGACATTCCCGTCACGGCGATCACGTCCTTGATCAGAAAAGTCTCTTGCTGGCACATCCATTCCCAGGCTTGCAACGTCATTAGCGTTGCTTTTGTATCAACCACTGGAATCCCTCCCGTGCTTTGTTTTTATTGGCTGTAGCCTGACGGCTAGCGGCTGCGACGCACGTCATGGAGCAGCTCGCTGGCGTCAACGTCCTCCAGCCGGATAATCCGGGCATCGGAGGCCATAGCCATTTTTTCAATCTTGTCGAGGGCCGAGACGATGGTGCGCACCACGCCGTTGGAACGCTTGCGGATCAAATCCAGCAGTGCATCGTCGATCTCCACGTCCACCTCCAGCATTTCACTGGCAATCAGGGACACATCATCGAGATCGGCCGGTTTGAATTCGATCCACTGGGAGATGCGGTTAAACAGCTGCTTGCGCTGGCTGATCCGGCGGGCAATCTCTTCCATCCCGACCAGGATCAGGGGTTGTTCGGTGGCATCGTAGATATCGCGCAGGGTCTCCATGATGCGGGCATTGCCGACCACGTAATCGGCCTCGTCCACAAAGATGGCCAGCTCTTCGGCGCGCACGGATTCGATGATGCTATCGACCTGAGCACGCAGGTTGTGGCGCTGGGGAATGCCGATCTCTTTGGCAATCTGCTCCAGCAGGCTGGTCACTGTGTCGGCCTTGTAGCAGCGGACATAGATGCCGTTCACTTCGTCCTGGTTGAACAGCCACTCCACGGCGGTGGTCTTGCCAAAGCCGGAGGGGCCATGGATCAGGCCAATGCCCGGCACGATGCTGGAGCGGTTGAGCAAGTTGTCGAGCAGTTGCTCGGTCTTGATCATGTTTTTGACTTCAACGATCTTGTGTTTCATAGTGGGTTTGTCCTTTGTTTTTGGGCCTTTTCGGGCTACTCGCTAACCTTTTGCCTGGGTGCGGCGGGTAGCCCGAACTTCATCCAGATGGCGGTTAATGCGTTTTGCCATCAGCTTGTGGCTGTAGAGGTATCGGGTCAGCCACTCCTTCTCCCGCTCTGTCAGCGGGGTATCCAGCTCCCGCTCTGCCAGATAGATGGCTTGCTCATACTCGGTCTTGAGTGCTCTCGATTCCTGCCCTGCGGTGGCTTGCGCCCGCTGTGCTTTCGCTTCTCGTCTGGCTTCTATGGCGGCCAGTTCTGCCGCATTGAAACGGGCGGGTTCAGCGGGCGTTGAGACCCCGGTGAGCGCGGCCAATGCCGGGTTATCGAGGGTGAGATCGCGCCGACTGAACGCTTCAATACCCTTGGCCTGATCGACGAAGTGGCGCACCACATCCTGATGGAGCTGGTCGATGCCAAAGGTCTTGGCAAGGTTGCGCATCTCGCGGCGAAAGCTGGCCAACGCCTTGGCATCGGCTTTTTTGGCCGCCCGGAAGGCATCGGGGCTGATGCCATTGCCCAGCAGGTCGATGTTGATGGCCTCGATCCGCTCGTTCCAATCGCCGGTGCGGTACAAAATGGCGCGCCCCACATCGCACGGATCGAGAAAGACGCTGACCCGCTGGCTCTTCCAGTTGTGCTCCAGCAGTTCGGGGGCGCTGTATTTGAGGCCACCAGCCTTGATAAAGCCTTTGGAGACGGTCGCCTCACCGATATGGTTAAGCAGCAGATCCAGCGCAGCTTCATCGGGAATGGCGCGGCGCTGATAACGGGCCAGCTGGTACTTTTCATTGGGGCTGACCCCGAGGGCACTGTGCTTGCGGTTGTGGTAACGGGCATCGAGCCAGTTATCGAGCAGGGTTTGCAGCTCTGCGGCCGTCATGGCCAGCTCGTAGATCTCTTTTTGCGCATCCGGTTTGCGCTTCTCCTCCAGCCGCTGGGCAAAGCTCTTGCGCGCCTCGATCACCTGACGGTCTGCCACGCAGTGGCCGATATAGGAGGGCAACAGCTCGATCAGGCCATGGCTCAAGGTGCGGAAAAAGCGCTCGATATGGGGTTTTTCCCACCCCGAGTAGGCGTTGGAGCGGCTGACGTTCATACCAAGCAGAGTGCAGATGGACATGACCCGCTGGCTCACGTAATCAGAGCCGTTATCAGTGCGCATCACGCCGTTATCGTTGAGGGTGCCCCAGGCCAGCAGGGTCTTGCGCAGCAGCAGGCAGATCCCCTCGCTCGATGAGCTCTTGGCCACCAGCAGACGAACGCGACGGGTATACACGTCGATCACCGCGATGATGCTGTGACGGCCATCCACCAGCATCGCATCGACCGGGGTGCTATCGAACTCCCAGACGTCGTTGGGCTGGGCCATCCAGGGGTACATCTCCTCGATCGCGCTGCGGTATTTATTGTTGTAGGCATCCGGGTTGGTGGTGTAGGTAAACGCCACCTTGTTCTCTGCCAACCATTTCACCATCCAGCGACGCAAGGAGGATTGGCTGGGGATCTGCCATCCCAGCTGATTCATTTCGCTGTATTGGCTGGCCAGTTCGTGCAGCGCCCCCCACTTGTTGGCCAGATGGGGCTTGGTGGTGACCAGGGCGGTGAGAAACTGGGCCAGATCCGGGCTCTGCTCGACGGTTGATGGCCGCTCCCGCTGATAGTTGCCAGCCAGGGCTGCGGGGCCTTCATCTGCCAGCGCACTCTGCCAACGACGCAGGGTGATCAGACTGAATGGTTTTTGCCTTTCATAAACGCTGACAGGCAGGGCGAGAGTGCGACCACGGTATGCCTCGATAAAGGCACGGCGACCCACCTCCCCTTGCTGGCAGGCGTGATAGGGGGCCAGGAAGATATCGGCAGCCTGCAGGATGAGCAGTCTGGCATCGACCTTCTGGCGAGGCCCCTCCCCCAATGTCAGCAATTTGCGGCCTGCCTCCGGTTTGACCGGCACCTCACGCGCCAGCAACTTGGCCATGGCCTTGCCACCCGCTGCATGGTCGGTCACTGCATGGCCTTGTGCGGCCACCGCTTGTTCAGCCAGGTAACGACGGGTTTCAATCGGCAGTGAGCCAATGTGGTATTCGGCCCCTTTGCCTTTCTCGCGCTTGCGGCTTTGCCACTCTTCACGTTCGGCCTTTTTGCGCACACCATCGGGGTAAGCGGGCATGCCAACCAATCCGGCCAGTGCCTGGGCGGTGTACCAGGTGCTCATTGGTCACCTCCCAGCAGATCGATCCCCAACGATTCGGACAGCAGGGCCATGATGGCGCGGCTTTCCCGACGCTTGGGGCTAATCCCTCTGGCCGGAGCATAGTGTTTGATGCAACGCTGTACGGCTCGGGGGTGCAACCCTTTAGCACGGGCCCAAGCAGCTTGGGAATATCCGCATTTTATGAGCTCAGCCCTGATCCACTCTGGTGTTTTCCCTGACATACTCACCCCGTTTCGGTATCATCAAGTGTCGCAGTGCGTATCTTTGTCATTCATAAAAGAATGATTTTATGTCGCAACGCGTCACATATGAATGATTGATCACCCCAAAAAGATTGACAAGTCTTTTTGTGCGGAATTTTTTGTCTATCGACTCACCAGCATTAGCTACTAGCCGAGAATTCCTTGTATGTCAGAGCGTTATGAAGAAAAACCACAAGCAGCACAAAAAGACGGTGAGGTATCTTTTCTGACGGCGGGAATGGATACTTTGAGTGACCGTCTGGATGAGCTGCGCGGGAGCTTGAGCTACAAGGCATTTGCCGAACTGGTGGGGATGAGTGAGTCGGGGATGCGCAAATACTTCCCCCCGTTTAATTCACTGCCCACCATCGACAAGGCGCTGCGCATCGCGCGGACGTTCAATGTGAATCTCGAGTGGCTGGCCACCGGTCAGGGCCCAAAACACCCGGATGGAACGGCCGAGCAGATGGTGCAACGTGAGGTGTTTGATGAGGAGTACGCGCTGATCGATGGCTACCATGTCACCGTCAGTACCGGCCATGGTGCGTTTAATGATGATCATGAGGTTAAACGCAAGCTGGCCTTTCGCCGTAAGTGGCTCACGTTTCGCAAGTTAAACCCGGATAACCTGGTGGTGGTCTTCGCCAAAGGCGACAGCATGGAGCCCACCATCCACTCTGGTGACTCTATCCTGGTCGATATCAGCAAGAATCAGATCGAAGATGGATCCATCTTCGTGTTGCGCCTGGGGGAAGAGCTCTACGCCAAGCGCCTGCAGAAAAACTTCGATGGCGGGATCACCATCATCAGCGACAACCGCGATGATTACCCCCTGCAGGTCGTTCCAGCCAACCAGCTGGAGAACCTGGCCGTGATCGGCAAGGTAGTCTGGGCCGGGCACGATTTTTTTTAACTGGTGGTGCTACAGACAGTCGCTTAAACCCGGATTTAAACCACTCGCTGTCACACAAAAGAAAAAACAGGCGGCCAGCCTGTTTTTCATTTTCAGCGCATCCCAATCGGCTGAGCGAACCAACTTTTCATTTTGCGGTTAAACGGCTTGGTTTAACCGCATCACGCCACAAGCCCCGCCATTCCTGAGTTTGTCCCGCCATCTCCCACTTGTTTCCACCAGCTCCCGCTTTTTCATTCTTGGTGGTGGGTTACAAGATCGCCAGCAGCAGCGACAACCCCCCCGCCAGCAGATAGAGCAGGTTGCACTTGAGCGCGAGGCCAAGGTGATCAAGTTCTCCCTCCATCAGGCGAATACCCAGCGCAAAGAGCATCAGGGGCACCGAGATCTGGCCGAGCAGCGAGGCCGTGGTCACCACATATTCCGGCAACGTGATATGCAGGTTGGCCACCAGCAAACCGGCCAGCGCGGCCCACAGCACAGGGCTTCGCAGCCACAGCCAGCGGGAGGTATTGGCCGAGAGGATAAACATACCGACCGAGAAGTGCAGCAGATTGGAGAGCACAAAGAGGATCACGATGGCCCCCAGTTGCTGCTCGCCAAACGCCAGCACCATCAAGGGGATACCGAGATTGCCGGTATTTCGGAACATGGCGGGCAAGATCAGGGCTGCCCGCTCAATCTCTTTGAGTTTGAGCAGTGCGAGCAGCAGACCGGGCAACAGAATAACCAGCGCCCCCGCCGCAATCAGCGGCATATGCTCCGCCAGCGCCAGCGGGTACTTGACCAGCGCGGAGAAGACCAGCGCCGGGGTAAACAGCTCGATATTGGCCCGATTGACGTAACCGAGCGCGGCCCCCGGTCGCAATCGCCCGTAGAGGGCGCCGAGCCCGACCACACCGAACACCGGGATGACGATATTGAGCAAGGCGCTGAACATGGGCGGCGTCCGTTACAGTTCGCGGGCCGGTTTGCCCATCAGCACCACCGGATCCAGCGTCACTTCCAGCGCGCCGTTACTGACCCAGAGCTGACCATCGGAGATAGTGCAGGTGAGCTGCATGGTGCGCTCGACCATGGCGGTGAGCGGCAGAGTCTGGCTGTCGGAGAGTTCGATGATGCTGAGGTTGTCATGCTGGCTCAGCTTGCCCTGGTTCTGCTTCCACCAGACGCTGGTGCCACGACCGCCGTAGAGGTAGAGCACCACCTGACGGGCGCGGTTACAGGCCTTTTTCAGCCGTTTTTCATCGGGTTGGCCCAGCTCGATCCAGAGCTCTATTTCGTCCGAGTAGTTCTTGCACCAGAGCTCGGGTTCATCATCGGCGCTCAATCCCTTGGTGAATTCCAGTCGCTCGGCCGCGTGCCAGGCAAAGGCCGCCAGCCGGATCATCATCCGCTCATCGGTTTCGGAGGGGTGGCGCGCCAGCGTGAGGGAGAAGTCCTGATACAGATTGCGATCCATATCAGACAAACTGATCTGGGCCTTGAATACGGTTGCCTTGAGAGCCATAGAAAACCTTGAACCCCTGATAAGAGAAGGGTGAGTGGGAAATACGGGCGCCAGTGTAATCAAAATCGGCGGCAGGTTCGACCATCCTGACCAAAGATTTCCCCTTCCCTGCCGGGATAAGTGCTTTAAAAGACACAAAAAACAAATGCCAGTCCGAAGACTGGCATTTGGCGGCATGGAGAAGCGACTCACTTCTCGGCGGACTGTACCCCGAACGCATTCAGCAGCATGCAACAGGTCACTGCCACCGCCACGAATCCGCTCAGAAAGATAAAGGGCATGGCCCCGTATCCCAGTACTGTCCAGATGGTGTGTTCAAGAAGACTCATTGTTGTGTCCTTCATCCGGTGAAAGGTGTGTTCCTTCTGGCGGATATTGTCTCCGCTCTTGATGCCTCCATTTGACCTCAATCAGCGGTTGGGTCCTATGCCACCAAAGTGATAAATGCAGGGTTCATTTGCGCTGGATCAAGCTTTTGGCCAAATATCCATGCAGTTCAAGCAATTATCATCACCAATCTAGGATAGACACAAACACGGCAGAATAAAAAAACGCGCCGGATGGCGCGTTTCTTGGAAAGCACAGGCAAGGGATCAGTTGTCGCACAGATCGCTTGGCATGTCCTGACGCAGGCGGGTCCACAGCTTGCCGGACTCGATACCGTACTGACGCACCGTCATGAATACGGCTTCGTGGTTCTTGGTCTCCGCCAGATTGAGCAGGGTCTTGTAGTAGGCATCTGCGGTCTCGCGGGCCTGCTTGTCGGAGAAGTAGTAGCTGCCAACCCGGCTGTACAACCCTTTGAAACCGTTCAGAATCAAAGCGTAGATCGGATTGCCGGAAGCAAACGCCAGCTGGTGGTGCAGGCGATAATCGAACTCGGCATAAGCCTGTGCGTTGTTCTCGACCCCATCGGCGCCACGCAGGATCTCGGCGGCCTGTTCCGGATTGTGACGGATCGCCCCGCGGATAAAGATGGTGCAGATATGGGTACGGGCGGAGAGCAGCTGAGCTATCAGATCAGGTACCTTGTCCTGATCCAGACGGGCCAACGTCTCCAGAATATTGAGGCCGGAGGTTTCCCAGAAATTGTTCACCTTGGTCGGCTTGCCATGCTGTATGGTCAACCAGCCATCACGGGCCAGTCGCTGCAGCACTTCGCGCAAGGTAGTCCGCGTCACCCCGATCAACTCGGATAATTCACGCTCGGCGGGCAGAATAGATCCGGGAGGAAAGCGATTGTTCCAGATGGACTCGATGATGTATTCCTCGGCAAACCCAGCTGGGCTCTGCGCTTTTATAACCATGAATTGACTCTGTTGTAATGCGTAAAAAGGCTGACGAATGATATCAAAGCGATGATGGCTGGCAAGCATAAGGTCAGTCCTCTGCTCACATATGGCAAATATAGTGTTGGGAATATGTATCTAATCGCCACGAGGGAGCCAGCCAACCCCGACAAGGTGGTTATAAAACAGACAGATGGGCAGAGATCCATCGGCTATCATTTATAATCGTCACGCTTTTTGATTAAAATCACGAGGAATCAGACAGATAAAGGCCAACATCCGGAGGCACAGGTCGAATCATCCTTGACTGCATAGAAGCAGATCCTAACAACAAAGTTGAGACCCATTATCATGCCAATAAGCCTAGGGCAGGCATTCGCCAAGAACTTCTTGGGCAATGCACCACAGTGGTATAAAAGCGCCATCTTGCTATTTCTGGTGATCAATCCGATTGCCTTCCACCTTGATCCTTTCATTGCGGGCTGGTTACTGGTCGTTGAGTTTATCTTCACCCTGGCCATGGCCCTCAAGTGCTACCCCCTGCAACCGGGTGGTCTGCTCGCGATCGAAGCCGTGTTGATCGGCATGACCTCCGCCGATCAGGTCAAACACGAGCTGGTCGCCAATATCGAGGTGCTGCTGTTGCTGGTGTTCATGGTGGCAGGCATCTATTTCATGAAGCAGCTGCTGCTCTATGTCTTCACCAAGCTGCTGATCGGTGTACGCTCCAAGATCCTGCTCTCCCTCTCCTTCTGTCTGGTGTCCGCCTTCCTGTCAGCTTTTCTCGATGCCCTGACCGTGATTGCCGTTGTGATCAGCGTCGCCACCGGCTTTTACGCCATCTACCACAAGGTCTCGTCCGGCAAGGAGTTTGGTCACAGCCATGACCATACCAATGATAAGGAAGTCGCCGAGCTCAATCGCCAGGATCTCGACGATTTTCGCGCCTTCCTCCGCAGCCTGATGATGCATGCCGCCATCGGTACCGCGCTGGGTGGTGTCTGCACCCTGGTGGGCGAGCCGCAAAACCTCATCATCGGCGAGCAAGCCAGCTGGAACTTCGCCGAATTTGCCATTCGCATGTCACCCGTCACCGTCCCCGTCTTTATCTGCGGTCTGCTTACCTGTGTGCTGGTCGAGAAGATGGGATGGTTCGGTTATGGTGCCAAATTGCCGGAGTCGGTGCGCGCCATCATGGAGGAGTACAACCTGCATGAGAATGCCAAACGCACCCAGCAGGACAAGGCCAAGCTGATGGTACAGGCTCTGATCGCCATCTGGTTGATCGTCGGCCTGGCTCTGCATCTTGCAGCGGTAGGATTGATTGGCCTCTCGGTCATCGTGCTGGCAACCTCATTTACCGGTATTACCGAAGAGCATGCTCTGGGCAAGGCCTTTGAAGAGGCGCTGCCCTTTACCGCCCTGCTGGCTGTGTTTTTCAGCGTGGTCGCCGTCATCATCGATCAGCAGTTGTTCAAGCCGGTGATCCAGTGGGTTCTTTCGGCGGAACAAGAGCAACAATTAGCTCTTTTCTATGTAGCCAACGGTCTACTCTCCATGGTCAGTGACAACGTCTTTGTCGGGACCGTCTACATCAACGAAGTCAAGACTGCCCTGCTCAATGGCGCCATTGACCGCGCCCAGTTCGATCTGCTGGCGGTAGCCATCAACACAGGCACCAACCTGCCATCGGTCGCCACCCCCAATGGTCAGGCCGCCTTCCTGTTTATGCTCACCTCGGCATTGGCGCCGTTGCTGCGCCTCTCCTATGGCCGCATGGTCTGGATGGCGCTGCCCTACACGCTGGTGCTGGGGCTGATCGGCTTTTTCTCTGTCGAATTGCTGCTTGGTCCTGCCACCGAGTGGTTCTATCAGCACGGATGGCTGGTGATGGAGAGTGCGCTGCCAGCGGTACAGCCGGCGCTGCATTAATCCATTGAGATGGTTTCCGAGGGCCCTTTCAGGGCCCTTTTCTTTTCGGTTCCGCTCTGCTCTAATTCAGCCACTGTTTTTTCTGAGAGATCAATGAGATGATCGAGTTTCTCCGCAGTATTGCCGCCCATCGGCTGGCTTGGGGCTTGTTGGCAGCATCAGCCCTGTTCCTCGAGTTGTGTGCCCTCTTCTTCCAGCATGTGCTGGGCCTCTCCCCGTGCGTGATGTGTGTTTACGAACGGTTAGCGACCCTGGGGGTGCTGGCCGCTGGTCTGCTCGGCATGGTGGCGCCGGATAAGTGGTATGTTCGCTGGAGTGCCATGTTGCTGTGGGGCTACAGTGCCTTCCGTGGCTTCCAGCTGGCCCTCAAGCATGTGGACTATCAGGTTAACCCCTCCCCGTTCAACGTATGCAGCCCGTTTGCCGACTTCCCGAGCTGGGCTCCGCTCGATCAGTGGCTCCCCTGGCTCTTTATGCCGGAAGGGGATTGTGCCCAGATCACCTGGCAGTTCTTCGGTTACTCCATGCCCCAGTGGCTGGTTGTCATCTTCGCCGCTTACCTGTTGGTCTTCACCGTAGTGGCCATCGGCAATCTGGTGAAAGGGCGTTGCTGCAACTGAGTGTCATGCCCGCGTGGAGATAAAAAGGGGGAGCCATTGTGGCTCCCTCTTTCTCGTTCTGGCTGACCGTATTCTGGTTACGCCTTGGCTGTACTCATCTTGGCCTTGACCGCGCCAATTACCATGGGCAACAGGGAGATACCGATGATGCCGAAGATCAGCAGGGTAAAGTTATGACGCACCACCGGCAGATTGCCAAAGAAGTGGCCGGCATAGACGAAGGAGAGTACCCACAGCAGGCCGCCAACCAGGTTGAACGCCAGGAAGCGCGGATAGGTCATGGCCCCCATCCCTGCCACGAACGGCGCAAAGGTACGCACGATAGGCAGGAAGCGGGTGATGATGATGGTCTTGCCACCATGCTTGGCATAGAAGGCGTGGGTCTTCTCCAGATAATCCCGGCGGAAGATTTTGGAGTCCGGGTTGCGGAACAGCTGCTCGCCGAAGAAGTGACCAATGGTGTAGTTGACCACGTTGCCCAGCACGGCAGCGATGATCAGCACGGCCGCCAGGGTATGGACGTCCAGCACGCTGCCCACGGTGAGCGCACCGGCGGCAAACAGCAGGGAGTCACCCGGCAGGAACGGCGTCACTACCAACCCTGTTTCACAGAAGATGATCAGAAACAGGATGGCGTAAACCCAGACGCCATAGTTCTCAAACAGCTCTTTCAAATGCACGTCAACGTGCAGGATAAAGTCGATTGCAAAGAGGATCAGATCCATTTTTCCATACCCATAAAGTGAACGGCGTGGAGTCTACGCCAATGCCATCCGGGCGACAATCACCGGGCCTGCCTCTTTTTTCATCCCGCAGCGCCCACCTTCAAATGAAACCGTTTTTCCGATTCCTTCGAGGGTGGGAGCACAAAGAGTGATGTCGAGCGTGGTGTTGAAAAGGTGAACTAGGAGGCCTGTTCCAGATCGCTGCGCACTGCGGGGGGAAGACAAGGCTCCCAGCCCCATAGCAACACCAGCAGCAGGGTCACATCATCGAACCAACCCAGCAAGGGCACCACGTCAGGGATAAGATCCACCGGACTGATGCCATAGAGCAGGATAAGGATCACCAGTCCCCTCGCCCACCAGGGGGTACCGGGATGGCGAAAGCCCTGATAGAGACGACGAAGTCGTTGCCAAATCAGCCAGCGTTTACGGCTCATGATTCGATCAACTCGCTGCGCAACTGCTGGATCTGATCCCGTAGTGCCGCCGCCTGTTCGAACTCCAGATCCCGGGCATGTTGGAACATCTGCTCCTCCATCCGCTTGATCTCTTTGGCAATCTCGCTGGCAGAGCGGACATGGTATTCCCCTTGCGGCTCGGCCGCCTTGCGCATCCCCTTGCCAGGTTTGCCTGCCGTGCGGCTGCCTCCCATGTCCATCACATCGCCAATGGACTTGTTGAGCCCTTTGGGGGTGATGCCATGCTTGAGGTTATGGGCATGCTGCAAGGCGCGGCGCCGCTCGGTCTCCTCAATGGCGACCTTCATCGAGTTGGTGATGGTATCGCCGTAGAGAATGACCTTGCCGTTGAGGTTACGCGCCGCCCGGCCGATGGTCTGGATCAGCGAGCGAGTGGAGCGCAGGAAGCCCTCTTTATCTGCATCGAGAATTGCCACCAGCGACACTTCCGGCATGTCGAGACCTTCCCGCAGCAGGTTGATGCCCACCAGCACATCGAACTTGCCAAGGCGCAGATCGCGGATGATCTCCACCCGTTCGACCGTATCAATATCGGAGTGGAGGTAGCGCACCTTGACGTCGTGCTCCGCCAGATACTCGGTCAAGTCTTCCGCCATCCGCTTGGTCAGGGTCGTGACCAGCACCCGCTCCTCGACGGCGACCCGCTTGCGGATCTCGGAGAGGAGATCGTCCACCTGCGTGGTCACCGGACGTACCTCGATCTCCGGATCGAGCAGGCCGGTTGGGCGCACCACCTGCTGCACCACATCGCCGCCGGACTTCTCCAGCTCGTAGGGGCCGGGAGTCGCCGAAACAAACACCGTCTGCGGCATCAGCGCTTCAAATTCGTCGAACTTGAGCGGCCGGTTGTCCAGCGCCGAGGGGAGCCGGAAGCCGTACTCCACCAGGGTCTCCTTGCGGGAGCGGTCCCCTTTGAACATGGCGCCGATCTGCGGCACCGTAACGTGGGACTCATCGATGATGAGCAGGCCATCCCCCGGCAGGTAGTCAAACAGGGTGGGCGGCGGCTCCCCCGGCGCACGGCCGGAGAGGTAGCGGCTGTAGTTCTCGATTCCGGAGCAGTAACCCAGCTCCTGCATCATCTCCATGTCGAACTGGGTGCGCTGGCTGATGCGCTGCTCCTCCACCAACTTGTTGAGAGACAACAGCTGCTCGCGGCGACTGCGCAGCTCCTCCTTGATATGCTCGATAGCCCCCAGAATGGTCTCGCGCGGGGTGGCGTAGTGGGTCTTGGGGTAGATGGTGTAACGCACCACCGTCTGCTCGATGGCGCCGGTCAGCGGGTCGAACTGGGAGAGGCGCTCCACCTCCTCGTCAAACAGCTCCACCCGCAGGGCCAGCTTGTCCGATTCGGCAGGATAAATATCGATCACTTCACCGCGCACCCGGAAGGTGCCGCGTTGAAACGCCATGTCGTTACGGGTGTACTGCAGCTCGGCGAGGCGACGCAGGATATCCCGCTGGTTGATCACATCCCCCACTTTGAGATGCAGCATCATGCTCAGATAAGCTTGGGGATCCCCCAAACCATAGATGGCTGACACCGAAGCAACGATCACCACGTCGCGCCGCTCCAGCAGCGCCTTGGTGGCCGACAATCGCATCTGCTCAATGTGATCGTTGATCGAGGCATCCTTCTCTATAAAGGTGTCGGTGGTCGGCACATAGGCTTCGGGCTGGTAGTAGTCGTAGTAGGAGACGAAATACTCCACCGCGTTGTCGGGGAAGAACTCCTTCATCTCGCCATAGAGCTGGGCGGCCAGGGTCTTGTTGGGAGCCAGGATCATGGTCGGGCGGTTCAGGGTGGCGATAACGTTGGCCATGGTGAAGGTCTTGCCCGAACCGGTCACCCCGAGTAGGGTCTGATGGGCCAGCCCTGACTCGATGCCATCCAGCAGTTGGGCAATCGCCGTGGGCTGATCCCCGGCGGGTTGAAACTGGCTGGCTAACTTGAACAATTTGCTCATGAACACTCCCGACACAAAACAGCAGAGGAGCAGTGTAACCGAGGGTTTGGCAGCGGTACACCCGTGCCATCATACCGCGAATGGCTTGACCACCCAGGACACCTTCTGTATGATGCTCCTCCTTGCCTGATGTTCCCCCGTAGTTCAGTCGGTAGAACGGCGGACTGTTAATCCGTATGTCACTGGTTCAAGTCCAGTCGGGGGAGCCAATTCCTCACCATCTCGGTGCAAGTTATCCACTTTAGTGCCCTCTCCTGCCAATTTTAATGCACAAGACCCTTCTTGCTGCTGACGCTCCCTTTTGTTACCCGTTACGGCTCGACAGAGTTTTCTTCTGTCGCATCTAACTATTTGATTTTTATACAAACATTTTTCTTCCGGTATTTTTTGAACAGCCCTTGCATCCCAGTACTGGCGCGGCTTTCAGGGCGATGAACAAGTTTCATAAACAGGGTTATCCACAGATTCTGTGGGTAAGTGCAGCAAGCCCTGTCAGGACGCGGGATTGCCCTTGATGGCCCCCGGCAAAGAGTCATTTTGCTGGCCAACCTGATTTTATGCTGTTTTTTTGCTCCCTCCGGAACAGCGGGGTGACAGGCTCTATTGGCACTTTTCAGAGGCAGCTTTTTGCCAACCCATGCCCCGTGGGCAAATGGGCAAATATCAAGCTGATTTGCCCCTCAGCCAAGCATGGCGGCCATCGGTTGAATCTGCTGAAACTGATCCCTGCCAAGCAGCCGGACAGCAGAATCTAAAATATCGGCCTGCGCCAGAGCACTTCGGTCGCGGGCAGCAGATTTCACTAATTGACAACGACGGTTGCAGCAAAAATTGCCAGATTTCATCCGCTTGTCTCCCTATCACGCCGCCGGTTCCACAAATAGCGTCCGATAACGTCCGATTAATCGATCCCTTGCGCTTCTTTATTGGGGATAGATCCGGCACAATATCGACCCCACTTTTTTCCTCGGTTTTTCCGGGCATGACCATAGATTTCGTGACACTGCTACATCAAAGCGACTCCCTGCTGCTGTTCGTGGTATTGGCCTTCGGCCTGCTGCTTGGCAAGGTTCGAATTGGCAACTTTCAGATTGGCAACACCATAGGTGTGCTGTTTACCGCCCTGCTGTTCGGCCAGATGGGCTTCGAATTTGCAGCCACTACTGAAAACGTCGGCTTTATGCTGTTCATCTTCTGTGTGGGGATCGAGGCGGGCCCTCACTTCTTCAGCGTCTTCCTGCGCGACGGCATCCACTACATCACTCTCACCCTGGTGATCTTGCTGACCGCCCTGCTGCTGACGGTGGGGCTGGCAAAGTTCTTCAATCTGGGGCCGGGTATGGCGGCGGGGATCCTGGCGGGTTCCCTCACCTCGACCCCGGCGCTGGTAGGTGCCCAGGATGCCTTGCGCAGCGGTCTGCTCAACCTGCCCCATCAGACCGATATGCAGGCGGTGCTCGACAACATGGGCATCGGCTACGCCCTGACCTATCTGGTGGGTCTGGTGGGCCTGATGCTGGTGGTGCGCTATCTCCCCTCGCTGGCACGCCTCGACCTCAATACCGAGGCGCAAAAAATCGCCCGTGAGCGGGGTCTCTCCGACAGCGAGAGTCGCAAGACCTATCTGCCCATCATCCGCGCCTATCGGGTGGGCCCCGAACTGGCAGCCTGGATCGGTGGCCGTACCCTGCGGGAGACCGGCATCTATCCCCATACCGGCTGCTATGTAGAGCGGATCCGCCGCAACGGCATTCTGGCCAGTCCCGATGGCGATGCCGTTATTCAGGAAGGGGATGAGATCGCTCTGGTGGGCTATCCCGAGAGCCACGAGAAGCTGGACGTCAACTACCGCAACGGTAAAGAGGTGTTCGACCGCAACCTGCTCGACCTGCAGATCGTCACCGAAGAGATAGTGGTAAAGAATGACTCGGTGGTCGGCCGCCATCTGGTGGAGCTCAACCTCACCGAGAAAGGGTGCTTCCTCAACCGGGTGGTACGCTCCCAAATCGAGATGCCGTTCGATCGCAACATCATGTTGCAAAAGGGCGACGTGCTGCAGATCAGTGGCGAGAAACAGCGGGTCAAACTGCTGGCCAACAAGATCGGCTTTATCAGCATCCACAGCCAGACCACGGATCTGGTGGCCTTCACCACCTTCTTCGTACTCGGCCTGCTGATCGGCTCCGTTTCGCTGGTGTTCGGTCAGATCGAATTCGGTCTCGGCAACGCCGTCGGCCTGCTGCTGGCAGGCATTCTGATGGGTTACCTGCGGGCCAACCACCCGACGGTCGGCTATGTGCCGCCCGGCGCGCTCAGATTGGCCAAGGATCTCGGTCTGGCGGTCTTTATGGTGAGTACGGGTCTGAAAGCCGGTGGCGGCATCCTCGACCACCTCAGCGAGGTGGGTACGGTAGTGCTCTTCTCCGGCATGCTGGTGACCACCTTGCCGGTGCTGGTAGGCTATCTGTTCGGGGTCTGGGTGCTCAAGATGAACCCGGCGCTGCTGCTCGGTGCCATCACAGGTGCCCGTACCTGTGCCCCGGCGATGGATGTGGTCAACGAGGCAGCCAACAGCTCCATTCCGGCACTCGGCTATGCCGGTACCTATGCGGTGGCCAACGTGATGCTGACCCTTGCGGGCTCCTTTATCATCGGCTTCTGGTTCTAGCCAGCAGCTATCACATTACCGCTAACAAAGAAGGGAGCCTCAGGCTCCCTTCTTGCTATCTGCCTTTCTCCCAAGTGCGGAGCAGGCTCATTGGTGTGGCCCCCCCATCTGCGCTGAAATCTGCCACCAACCCACTCCCCCTATTCCACAGTGGTCGATGCTCTGCTCTGCTCTGCTCTGCTCTGCTCTGCTCTGCAATGAGTGATGGCAGATCCCGAAGACAAAAAAAGCGCCCTGAGGCGCTTTTTTCATATCAACCGGATGATCAAGCTTTGAACTTGCTGAACACCAGAGAGGCGTTGGTACCGCCAAAGCCGAAGCTGTTGGACATGACAGTGTTGAGTTCGGCCGCTTCGTACTCACGCACGATAGGCAGACCTTCGGCCTTCTCGTCCAGGGTCGCGATGTTGATGCTGGGGGCGATAAAGCCGTGTTCCATCATCAGCAGGGAGTAGACAGCCTCGTGCACGCCCGCAGCGCCCAGCGCATGACCGGTCATCGCCTTGGTGGCAGAGATCTTGGGACCGTTGGCGCCAAACAGCGTCTGGATAGCTTCCAGCTCTTTGGTATCACCGACCGGAGTGGAGGTGCCGTGGGTGTTGATGTAGTCAACCTTGCCTACACCCTGCATCGCCATCTTCATGCAACGCACCGCGCCTTCACCGCTCGGGGCGACCATGTCGTAGCCATCGGAGGTAGCACCGTAACCGGTCAGCTCGGCATAGATGTGAGCACCACGGGCCAGCGCATGTTCCAGCTCTTCGATCACCAGAATGCCGCCGCCACCGGAGATAACGAAACCGTCGCGGTTCGCATCATAGGTACGGGACGCTTTTTCCGGCGTGTCGTTGTACTTGGTGGAGAGGGCGCCCATGGCATCAAACTGGATGGTAGAGGACCAGTCCAGCTCTTCACCGCCACCGGCGAAGACCACATCCTGTTTGCCAAGCTGGATCAGCTCAAGCGCGTGACCGATGCAATGAGCAGAGGTGGCACAAGCTGAGCTGATGGAGTAGTTGACACCCTTGATCTGGAACGGGGTCGCGAGGCAAGCGGAAGTGGTGGAGGACATGGTGCGCGGCACCATGTAAGGGCCCACACGCTTGACCCCTTTCTCACGGGCGATGTCCACAGATTCCGAGGTGTTCTTGCCGGAGGCACCACCTGAACCGACCACCAGGCCGGTACGCTCGTTGGAGACCTGATCTTCCGCCAGACCGGCATCTTCAATGGCCTGCTGCATGGAGAGGTAGGCGTAGGCCGCAGCGTCGCCCATGAAACGCATGACTTTACGGTCGATCAGTTCAGACGGATCGAGTTTGATGTTACCCCAGACACGGCTGCGCAGGTTGTGCTGCTCGAACTGCTCGGAATAGGTGATGCCGGATTTACCTGCTTTCAGGGAGGCCAGCACTTCTTCCTTGTTGTTGCCGATACTGGAGATGACGCCGATACCGGTGATCACTGCTCTTCTCATTAATTCATCTCGTCTGGAAAAACTGGCGCCAAGTCTACCCGCTTTCGGCTGCCAAACTGGTCTGCTTTCACGTAGAATGCCCGCGATTTTGTGACGCGAGCCGAGGAAAACGTGAGTCAAACATCCTTACATCATGCCCGATTGGACTGGAATGAAGCGGGAACTCCTGTCTCCAGTGACTTCGGGGATGTGTACTTTTCCAATGATAACGGTCTAAGTGAAACCCGCTACGTCTTTTTGCAGCAAAACCGGCTACCTGCGCGATTTTCGCACCACGATAGTGACAGTTTCGTGATAGGTGAAACAGGTTTCGGCACAGGCCTTAACTTTCTGGCGACAATGCAAGCCTTCCTGGAACAGGCGCCCCAATCCGGTAACGGCTCCCGTCTGCACTTCATCAGTTTCGAGAAATACCCCCTGACCCAAGACGATCTGCGCAAGGCGCTGGCCGCCTGGCCTGAACTTGGCCACTTGAGTCAGGATCTTGTCGCCCAATGGCCGCTGCCGGTTTCCGGTTGCCACCGCCTGCATTTTGCGGGTGGCCGCATTCACCTCGATCTCTGGTTTGGCGACATCAAGGATATGCTGCCGCAGGTGCCTCACCGGGCAGAAGGTCTGGTGGACGCCTGGTATCTGGATGGTTTCTCCCCGGCCAAGAACCCGGAGATGTGGACACAGGATCTGTTTGATGGTCTCGCTCGCCTCGCCCGTCCCGATTGCTCCATTGCCACCTTTACCTGTGCCGGTTTTGTCCGTCGCGGCCTGATTGCCGCCGGTTTTGCCATGAAGAAGGTGAAGGGCCACGGTAGCAAGCGGGAGATGCTGGTGGGGGATCGCACCGACAAGCAACCGCAGCAGACCATCGCCCCCTGGTATGCCCGTCCTGCCGGACGCGCTGGCGAGGTAGTGATCATCGGCGGCGGCATCGCCTCGGCCATGACGGCGCTTTCTCTGGTGGAGCGGGGTCGCAAGGTGACGTTGCTGTGTGCAGATGGCGAACCGGCCACCGGTGCCTCCGGCAACCGCCAGGGCGCGCTCTATCCCCTGCTCAACGGCGAGCACGATGCCCTGTCACGCTTCTATTCGCTCGCCTTTGGCTATGCCCGCCAACGGCTGCTGGCGTTGGCCGAACGCCATCCTATCGCTTTCGAATTATGTGGAGTGACCCAGCTCGGCTATGACGACAAATCGGCAGCCAAGCTGGCGAAAATGAGCCAGGGCCCCTTCCCACCCGAGCTGATGCATCCCCTCTCTACAGCAGAGGTAGAGCAGGTGGTTGGCCTGCCCTGCGGCCACAGCGGCGTCAGTTACACGCTGGGGGGCTGGCTCTGCCCTGCGGATCTCACCCGAACCGCCCTGAAAGAGGCGCAAGCCAGCGGCCTGCTTGAGGTGGTGTTCAACACCGAGGTGGTTGCCATTGCCGAGCAGACAGATGCTTGGCACATAGAGAGCCAGGACGGCCGCCACTGGCAGGCCCCCAATCTGGTGGTCGCTGCCGGTCACCAGTTGCCAGCACTGCTCCCCTTCGCCGAGCTGCCGCTCTATCCGGTGCGCGGTCAGGTGAGCCATGTGCAGACCACGGCCAGCTTGAGTCAGCTCAACACAGTGCTCTGCTACGATGGCTACCTCACGCCCATGCACAACGATCAACATTGTATTGGTGCCAGTTATGGCCGCAACCAGAGCAGCCTTGAGTTTCGTGCCGAGGAGCAAACCCAGAATCAGGTGAGGTTGCAAGCCTGCCTGCCGGAACAAACCTGGCCCGCCGAGGTGGATGTGAGCGGCAACGAGGCGCGCGTGGGGGTGCGTTGCGCCAGTCGGGATCACCTGCCGGTGGTAGGGCCAGTGGCCAGATTGCAAGGTCTGGCGGATCACTATGCGCAGCTGCAGCATGATCAACACAACGCCCAGCCGCTCCCCCTTCACCCCGGCCTCTATATGCTGGGGGCGCTCGGTTCGCGGGGCCTCTGCTCGGCGCCGCTCTGTGGCGAGCTGCTCGCCAGCGAGATCTGCGGCGATCCCCTACCGCTGGCCGCCGATCTGCTGGAAGCGCTCCACCCAGCCCGTTACTGGGTGCGCAAACTGCTCAAAGGCAAGGCGCTGGTCTGAACCGGACTCTGCAAGCAAATAGAATGGCCGCCCATCGGGCGGCCATTCTATTTATCAAATCGTGCGATGCTGGATATTGCGTCTTGAGATAGCGCTCACTTGGGCCAGTGCACCCCGAGCTGTTCGCCGTAACCTGTCTGACGCTGGAATCCGTCGAGCCGTCCCTTGACCTTGCTCAGCTCGCCACTACCTGCTGCCCACGCGGCATAGCGCAGTGCCTGACAATCTGCATGACCGGGTAATCCCGCAATCGCACCGCCCACCTGATTGGCCCCTTGCAGCACCATCTCCTTGAAGCGGGATTCGTAGTCAAACATGCTGGATAGCAGCCGCCCCCAGCGCTGGCGGGCAGGCTCGTTACTGTTCGCACTCTGACGCCAGCGGGGCAGCAACACGGTGGCGTTGGTGGTTACCGTCACCCGGTTGAGCTGGCAGCGCCCCGGCAACTGCTCGGTATCCAGCTGCCAGTCCACCTGATAACTCGCCTTGCCGAGTACGGGCTTGCCATTCACCTTGGGGGCACTTTGGGCAATCGCCCGGGCAAGCTGCTCCGGACTGGTTGCATTGACCTCATAAAAACGGACATTGATGCGGGACTCTGGCACCACTTGCGGCCGGCTCGGCTGAGCCTGACTCATCAGGGGCAACAGCAACAACCCGACCCCCACTACTCCATAAACCTTGCTGACCATGCCAGACTACCTTCCTTGATTGCACGGGCGGAGTACCAACCTTGGTGAACCCCACCGCCACACAGATGACGGGTATAGCCTATGTGTGACGACGAGGCGGCGCAACACAATGATGCGCCCAGAAATCAGAGCACGCTCACAGGTTGCGTGAGCAGAGTATGGCACAAGGCCAAAACTGTATTTTTATTGAGCATGACGGCTGATGCGCTGCCAGTCGAGGTGATAGTTTTTCACATTGATGTCATGACCATCTATCTGAATAAAATGATCATTTTTAAGGCGGTTGGCAAAAAAGTCCTGATCTGCCCCCTCATTGAGCCACAGCTCGCAAAGTCCCCGTTTTCCCTCTTTGGCATAGAATCTCGGGGTGACCAGCAGCGCGACCCCATCTACCCGGATGGCATGACGGGCCAGGCAGTTTGCTTCGGTGGTTTTGGATGCCAGCGCGGCAAAACGGGGTCTGTTCCCCTCGGCAACCACCAGTACCCCATAAGAGTGAGGAGCCATGAGACGCCGCATGGCGACCGCCTGATGAGGACCGGTTTGATGAAAACCGTCATTGGTTACCGCAAACACGCAAGTAGGTGAAAATAGCATCGCAAGCAGGAAAATAGAGCGTTTAATGCCTGAAAAATCACCAATCGCCATATAAAAGCCTCAAAAGACAACCAAGGCTGGCAAGGGTAGGTAGCCAAACCCGCTGGGTAAAGTACCTTTACCTTTCTTTAATTCTGTTCATGGGGTTAAACGTTGATTTAGCTCACACAACATCCTGTTTCCAGTCGCCACTCTACCCCTATCGGAATAGACTCCCTCCACTCTCATCCAATCAGAAGGCAACATATGCTGGAACTCATCGTTGGCACCCTGGTCACCCTGGTGGTGGGCCGTGCCATTTTCAAAGGATACTCCGCGACCGGGGTGCTGCTGAGCGGCGGCTTGCTGCTGCTGGTCATCACCGCCATGATGGGCAAACCGGTACTACCGAGCAAGGTGGTCAGCACCGGTTATATCGCAACCGATATCTTCGAATACGTCCGCTTCCTGCTCAATGACCGTGGCGGTGGACTGGGGATGCTGATCATGGTGCTGTGCGGCTTCGCCGGCTATATGAGCCATATCGGTGCCAACACCATTCTGGTCAAGCTGGCCAGCAAACCGCTCGGCATCATCAAGTCCCCCTATATCCTGCTGGTGGCTGCCTATCTGGTGGCCTGCGCCATGTCGCTGGCGGTCAGCTCCGCTACCGGCCTCGGCGTGTTGTTGATGGCCACCCTGTTCCCACTGATGGTCAACATGGGGATCTCCCGTGGCGCGGCTGCGGCCGTGTGCGCCTCGCCAGCCGCTATCATTCTGGCACCGACCTCCGGTGACGTGGTGATGGCCGCTCAGGCCGCCAACATGCCGCTGCTGGATTTTGCCTTCAAGCTGACCCTGCCCATCTCGCTGGTGGCGATCGCCTGCATGGCGGTGACCCACTTCTTCTGGCAGCGCTACCTTGACCAGAAATCCGGTGAACACAACGAGCCGGTCGCACCGGGTGATCTGGTGACTACCGCCCCCGCTTTCTACGCCATCCTGCCCTTTACCCCCATCATCGGGGTGCTGGTGTTTGACGGTAAATGGGGTCCGCAGCTGGATATCGTCACCATCATCGTCATGTGCATGGTGTTGGCCAGCCTGCTGGAGCTCGTGCGGATCCGCAATGGCAAGGAGCTGCTGGATGGTCTGCAGGTCTGCTGGCGCAACATGGCTGACGCCTTTGCCGGTGTGGTCATGCTGCTGGTCGGTGCCGGTGTCTTCGCCCAGGGTCTGATGACCATCGGCTTTATCGACACCCTGCTGGCTCACGCGCAGGATCTCGGTTCCGGCGGCCTGATCATGATGCTGTCACTGGTGGTGATCACCACCCTGGCCGCCTTCACCACCGGTTCGGGTAATGCCCCCTTCTACGCCTTCGTGGAGCTGATCCCCAACCTGGCCAGCAGCCTTGGCATCAATCCGGCCTATCTGGTGATCCCGATGCTGCAAGCCTCCAACCTGGGTCGCACCATTTCTCCGGTATCCGGGGTGGTGGTCGCCTGTGCCGGGATGGGCAAACTCTCGCCGTTCGAGGTGGTCAAGCGCACCAGTATGCCGGTCGCCGTCGGCCTGCTGGTGGTGATTGTCGCCACCCAGATCATGGTACCCGCCTGATCGTTGACCAGCCCGGCACCCTGCCGGGCTGGTATCCTCCCCCCCCTTTGCAGTAGACTCGGTGCTCATTTTCCCCCTAAGGAGGACCGAGATGAGTATTACGGTTCAACTTGCCCATTTCAGTGATTGCCACTCCCACTTCGATGGCGCGCCCATGAGCTTCTCCCCTGTCGGTGAAGGCCAGTGGCGCACCCAGTGCGGCGGTTATGCCCGGATCCTGACCCGATTGACCCAACTGCGTGCCAAAGCCGCAGCAGCCGGCCAGCGTTTTCTGTTTCTGCACGGTGGCGACTCCTTTCAGGGCTCTCTCTATTTCAACCGTTTCAAAGGGCGTGCCAACGCCGACCTGCTCGCCATGCTGGCCCCCGATGCCATGGTGCTCGGCAACCACGAGTTCGATCTGGGCAACGGCCCGCTGGTGGAGTTCTTGCGCCAGCTCGATTTTCCGGTGCTGGCCGCCAATCTGGACAACAGTCAGGAGCCTGCCGACACGCCACTCGGGCTATGGGATATTCCCCACCTCTACGACGCCCATCAGCCCTGGCATCGTCGGGTGATCGACGGGGTTCCCTTTGCGCTGCTCGGCATCACCCTCGCCCAAATGGCTGCCATCGCCAACCCGGATCCCCACACCCGTTTCCACGCGGTCGCCGAGACCCTCACTAAAGTGCTGCGGGAGATCAAGCGCGAAGGGATCCACCATATCGTGCTGCTGAGCCACCTCGGGCTGGATCAGGACAAGCTGCTGGCCGAGCGCTTCCCCGAGCTCAGCCTCATCATCGGCGGCCATACCCACAGCCTGCTCGGCGATCTCGCGCCGCTGGGTCTGCCAAGCGAAGGTACCTACCCGCTGATGAACAACGGGGTGGCTATCCTGCACGCTGGCCACAGCGCCCTCTGCCTCGGTGTCTGCGAACTCACCTTCGATAAGGCGGGCCGCGTCGTGCAGAGTCAGGGTCAGCTGGAGTGGCTCCCCTGGCAACCCTGGCCGTACGCCTCCACGCCACCTGCCGGGCTCACCTTCTGCGAGCCGGATGCACAGCTTGAACAACATCTGGCCAAACGCTACCGGCCGGAGATTGAAACCATGAGCCAGCGCATCGTCACCCGGCTGGCAGCACCACTGCCCCATCAGCGGCTGCCGGATGCCACCCAGCCCCACGGCAGCCAGCTCGCCCCGCTGGTGGCCCGCGCCATGCTGACCGCCGCCCGTGAACAGGTAGGCGAGGTGGACTTTGCCCTGCACAATGCTGGCGGCGTGCGCTGCTCGCTGGAGCCGGGCCCCCTGAGCGAAGCGGATATCGCCGGTCGCCTGCTGCCGTTTGCCATTCCTCTCACCCTCTATCGGGTGCACGGCCACGAGCTGGCGGAAGCGCTGGAGAATGCCATCGACAACGCCACCAACAACGGCGTGGTCGGCAATGGCAACGGCAGCTTCCCCTACACCGCAGGGGTGCGATTCACCTATCAGGCCGATCGGCCCAAGGGTCAGCGCATCACCCGACTGGAGTGGGAAGCCGCCCCCGGCCAGTGGCAAGCGGTCAATGCCGAACAGGTCTATCGCGGGGTGTCGAGCGCCTATACCGCCTCCGGCAAGGAGGGTTACACCGCACTGGCGAGGACCCTGACCCAGCACAATCAGGAGCTCGGCATCACCCTGGCCGACGCCTTTATCCGCTGGGCCCGTCACCTGCCGACACTGGAAGCGCAGCCGCCCCTGCTTGAGTACTTCAGTTGATATCGGGGGGATGCCTTTGCCACATCCCCCTGACGGCCAATATTGCCGCAGCCAGCGCCCGGTTCCCTGCAAGAACCGGGCTTTTTCGAGAATATTTGCCCCACACGGGCCTGCCCCATTGCATCGCACTCACTAGCTCGGCAAGATAGGCCCGCTTTCAAGACCAGCTGCAGGAACAGGCGACTTCATGAATCACTCCATCCGTTTCACTCCCCCTCGCGTCAACCCGGGTATCAAGCCAGCCATTGTGCTGCTGACCGCCTTGCTGGCGCTGCTCTTCTGTCTGCGCAACCCGCTCTTCCACGCCATGGCGCCGGGCTTTGATGCCTCGCTGTTCGCGGTGATGGGCAAGATGTGGAGCGAAGGGGGCGTGCTCTATCGCGACATGATCGACATCAAGGGGCCGATGATCTTCGCCCTCGACGCGCTGGGCTATCGAATGGGGGGTTTTGTCGGGATCTGGGCGCTGGAGTGGGTGCTCTGCTGGCTCGGACTGCTGGCCAGCTGGCAGGCCTTTGCCCAGCTCGGACTCTCGTTCAAGGCGCGGCTCGGCGCCATGCTGGCGGTGCAGGCTCTCTATGGCACCCGTTACTACTACGGCAACATGACTGAGGACTGGACCTTCCACCTCGCCCTCATCGCCCAGTGGGCCTTCATCACCCTGCTGCTGGACAAGGGATTTCGCTGGTGGCCCGCGCTGGTAGCGGCCCTCACCTTCGCCATCGTCGCCTGGATGCGCACCAACAACGGCGCCTTCTGGGGGGCCTGGTATCTGGTGCTGTTCTGCCACTGGTGTCTGCATGAGAAGTGGCGTGACGCCATTCTGCTGCTCATCTCCAGCCTGCTGGGGCTGGCGCTGATTGGCGGCCCGCTTTACGCCTACTTCCAGCAGCATGATCTGCTGGCGGCCTTCAAATACTACGCCTTCGACATCTTCTTCGAAGGGAGCTACGGCAATGGCTTCTCTCCCATGGTGGGCGCCGTTGGCCTGCTGCGCACCGGCCTTGTGATGCTGCTGCCCGCCTTCATCATTCTGATGCTGAGCCGCCGTCAGGAGTGGTATCTGCCCGCCTTGCTGGCGACCCTGTTTGGGGTGCTGTTCACCCTGATCGCCAACTCGGTCTCCGGCCATGTGTTCGATCACTACGACGTGCTCTATCTGCAACTGGCGGTGCTGCCGCTGGCAGTATTGCTGGATCGCAGCGAACAGCAGGCAGATGCCATCGGCCTGCTCTGCATCTCGCTGGTGGTGCTCACCGCCAGCTGGCTGCTGGCCCAGCAACTCGCCTTTGGCTGGAGCACCAAGGAGTGGTCCCTCGAGCGGGTCAACGAGGTGCTCGGCACCAGCCTGCTGTGGGCGCTGCCGGTGCTGATCCTCATCCCCCTCTGGCGCGCCTGGGATGTGCGCAGTGCCACCCCCTGGCTGGCGACGCTGGCCATGCTGCTGCTGATGATCAACAACGCCTGGGAAGGCACCCTCAAGGGTCGCCCCTTCAATCCGGCGGCGCAGGTAAGGGTCGATCGCATCAAGGCCGAGACCAGCCCGAGCGACAAGATCTGGGTCGATGGCATCCAGCCACAATATTATCTCTGGACCGATCGCCAACCGGCATCCGCCTATCTCTTCTTTGCCAACGTCAATCCACCCTATGACGTGCGCGAGCGGGTGCTGGCCGATATCCAGCGCCAGAATCCGAAGTTCATCATCGCCAAGCCGGATCGGGTGAGCGAGGAGCTGAAAAAACCGAGCTCGCCTTCCCATCTCGCCTTCTATCAATACCTGACTAGCCACTACGAAGAGGTGGATCCGGGTCTCTATCGCCGACGCTGATCGTCAATACGCCCCGCAGGGCGGCCATTGTTGCAATGGCCGCCCTTTTTCTTGCGCCAAAGCCCCTTGCAGCGACGGCCAGCAGTAGGCAAGCCCGCCCGAGATAACTACAATGACGCTCTTTTTGATGTAACGAGTGACACCATGGCGGAACTGACTTATCTGGGCGGCTATCCCGACCCCCTCAAGGCACAGGTACAGCAGCTGATTGCGGCGGGCAAGCTGGGGGAGATGCTGGCCAAACGCTATCCGGAGAGCCACCAGATCCAGAGCGACAAGGCGTTGCTCGCCTACACCATGGAGCTGAAGAACCGCTACCTCAAGAGCTCGGCGCCCCTGTCAAAGGTGGTGTTCGATGGCAAGATCAACGTGATCAAGGATGCCCTCGGCCTGCACACCTACGTCAGCCGGGTGCAGGGCAGCAAGCTCAAGGCCAAGAACGAGATCCGCATCGCCGCCCTGTTCAAGGAGGCACCGCCCCCGTTTCTGAAAATGATCGTGGTGCACGAGCTGGCCCATATCAAAGAGAAGGATCACAACAAGAGCTTCTACCAGCTCTGCCAGCACATGGAGCCCGACTATCATCAACTGGAGTTTGATCTCAGGCTCTGGCTCACCTGGCGCGATATCGACAAGGCCAACCGCTAGGCTGACAACCGTTTCAGGGAGGAAACATGTCATTTGCCGCCACCCCCTTTAGTGCCACGCGCTTTATTGCCACTTTGGTATTGGCTAACGTGAACCGTACTGCTCGTCCCCGCTTCACGTCACGCAGGTTGCTGGCCCTGCTGCTTCTGCTCGCAGGCCACAGCGCCCGGGCCGATGAGCGCTGGCAGAGCGATAGCTATCTGGTCGAGAGCTTTATGGCCATCGCCATGGAGCGGGAGTATGGCGAAGCCAGGCAGACCCGTTTCGCCCGCTGGCAGCAGCCGATCCGGCTGCAGCTTATCAACGAGTCGGGTGACAAGCCGCTACAGGCCGACGTGGTGAAGGTTCAGGCGGCCCATCTGGCCCGCATCACCGGCCACTCCATCAGCATGGTGGCCGCAAAGCCCAACCTCACCCTGATCATGACCGACTACAGCAAGATGAAGAGCTGGGCCAACCGCACCATGGGGGGGGACCCATCGGTCAAGATGGCGCTCAAGGAGGGGCTCTGCCTTGCCAACTTCGCAACCAATGCGAAACACGAGATCAGCCGTGCCACCATCATCATTCCGGTAGACTACAGCCGGGCCAAGGGGCGTTTTCTCGACTGCGTGGTGGAGGAGTTCACCCAGGTGATGGGGCTGCCCAACGACTCGGACAAGGTGTTTCCCTCCATCTTCAATGACAACAGCATCGACAGCTTTTTGACTGGGCTGGACTATGTGCTGCTCAAGATGGCCTATCACCCTGCCCTCAAAGCCGGAATGAGCAGTGACGAGATCCGCACCGCACTGCCCATTGCGCTGGCCGACCTGCGCGCCAAAGGGGAGATCCGCGAAGCCAACCGCCGGGTGCAACAGCAGAGCCTGAAAAGCTGGGCAGGGTTGTAACGGGCATGGCTCAACCCAGAGCCAGACAAGCCACCGCGAACTCATCACCAACAAAAACGCAGCCACTTGGCTGCGTTTTTGTTGTCCGGGGATCAGCGGATCATTCGCGGGCATGCCCGTTTATCAGCTACCCATTTATCCAACGCCCGAGTTATCCACTGACAGTGCGGGATCAGGAGGCGACGTTCTCTTCCGGCATCCAGCTGTCGGCGTTCTCCCACACCTCCTGCACCATGGCTTCGGCCAGCTCTTTGTCTTCCTTGCTGGCACGGCTAACGGTCAGGGCCATGGCACTGCCCGGCGCGACCCGCACATGGATGTCGGGGAATTTTTCGCCAAGCTGCTTGAGCAGCTCCTGACGCAGCGCCTCCATGGTCGAGGTCGGGATCTGATGTTTTCTGTCGATGATGATTTCAAGACGCATAGGAAACTTCTCCATGATTTATAACTGTATTTTTATCCAGTATTCATGGGAAGTAAAGTGCCAACTTGCACCAATCAGAAAAGATCCAGCTGCTGACCACAAATCCGGTCGAACGACTCGCCGATAAAGGGCAGGATGGCATCGGCAATGGGCCGCAACTGCTTGTCGATATAGTGTTCGTAATCGATGGCACTGCGCCGGTACTCCAGCGGCTCGGGGCCATTGAGGGTCATCAGATAGGCGATGGCGCCCCGATGCTGATAGCGCTGGGGCAGCCCGCGGCGCAGGTTCTCCTCATCGGCCAGCCGCGCCGCTCGCACATGGGGCGGTACATTCTTCTGATACTCCTCGAGCTTCTGGCGCAGCCGTTTGCGGTAGATAAGTAGATCGTCGTGACGACCGGCACGAGTCTCATCCACCATAGTGCGCACATAGCCGCTGGGATCTTCATCGTGAAACACCAGCTCATAGAGGCGGGTCTGGAACTGCTTGGCCAGCATGGTCCAGTCGGTGCGCACCGATTCGAGCCCCTTGAACACCAGCTGTTCACTCCCCTCACTGGCCTTGCCAACCAGCCCCGCATAGCGCTTCTTGCTGCCCTTCTCCAGCCCGCGGATGGTGGGCATCAGAAAGCGGCGATAGTGGGTCTCGTACTGGATCTCCAGATAACTCGGCAGATCGAACTCGCGCCTGATCAGTGCAGCCCAGTTATCGTTGATCATTTGAGCCAGTCGCTGGCCAATCTCGTCCGCCTCATCGGGGCTGGTCTCACGCCCCAGATGGACAAAGGTGGAGTCGGTGTCGCCATAGATCACCTCGAACCCCTTCGCCTCAATCCACTCGCGGGTCTGCTGCATGATGCTGTGACCACGCAAGGTAATGGACGAGGCAAGTCGCGGATCATAGAAACGGCAGCCCCCCGAGCCCAGCACGCCGTAGAAGGAGTTCATGATGATCTTGATGGCCTGGGAGAGTGCCTTGTTGCTGGCCGCCTTGGCTCTATCCCGCGCAGCCCAGAGAGTGGCGATGAGATCCGGCAAGAAGTGCCGCTCGCGGGAGAACATGGCGCCGCGAAAGCCGGGAATGGCGTGCTCGGGATGCTGCAGCCCCTCGATGAGCCCCATGGGATCGATGCAGAAGGTGCGGATGATGCTGGGATAGAGGCTCTTGAAATCGAGCACCAGCACATGGCGATAGAGACCGGGTTTGGAGTCCATCACATAGCCACCGGGACTCGCCAGCCCACCGTCGGCCGGCAGATTGGGGGCCACGTAGCCGCCACGATGGAGCCGCGGCAGGTAGAGGTTGGTAAAGGCCGCCACCGAGCCCCCTACCCGGTCCAGCTCAAGGCCGGTGAGGGAGGCACGCTCGATGGCAAAAGGGATAAGGTGGCAGTAGTCAAAGATCTCCCACACCAGCTTGCAATCTTCCAGGTTGTAGCGGGCGAGCGCCTCCTTGTCGGAGTGGAACAACTCGGTGATCTTCTCCCCCCGATTGGCCACATCCTCAATATCCTTGCCACGGCCAAGCAGTTCGCTCGCCACCGCATCCAAGCTGTAGCTGGCAAACTGCCAGGTGGCGCTTTTCAGGGTGTCGATACCATCGAGCACCATGCGCCCGGGGATGATGACGTTGCCGGTCTGGGGATCGCCCCGTGACGAGCGCCAAAAGCAGAGCTCACGACCCCGCCCGAGCCGCAGCCGCCGCTTGTTAAGTTCGGCGCGGCGCAGCAGCAGACGAAAGTCAAAATTAACCACGTTCCAGCCAATCACCAAGTCGGGGTCATGCAGACTGAACCAGCTCTCCAGCGCACTCAGCAGGGCGCTCTCGTCCTCTACCCACTGGACCTGGGTGCCCCAGCTCTCGGCATCCGCTTCCGGGGTGCCGATCATGATGACCCGCGCGTCCTGCTCGCTGTAAAGACCGACCGAGAACAGCGCCCCGTCCATGGCGCACTCCACATCCAGTGACACCCAGGAGAGGGTCGGTGTCACCACCTGCGGCGCGCAGCGTGCCTCGTTCACCTCCCAGTAGCCCTGCTTGCCCCCCTTTTTTACCGCCCGGCCATCGAAGCGTACGCCAGCGGTGATGAAACGCTCCATCAGGAAGCGCTCCGGCAGCCGGATATCCGCCTCGAAGTGCTCCAGGCCGCGAATAAGCAGCAGCTCGATGGCGCGGTGAAAGGCGCTCAGGGTAGCGAAATAGCAGCCCACCACAGGGCGACCGTCGAAGGTGTGCATCGGCAGGCGGCGAAACCGCCCGCTCACCCCGGCCCCCTTGAACAGCTCGGCGGCTTCTGCCATGTGGCTCTGTGGCAAAAAGAACACCGGCTCCTGCCCCGGCACCACCACCCGCACCGGCCCCTGCGCGCTCCAGAGCCACATCACGATTTCGGTGGTTGCAGGCAGCCCGTTGCGGCCGCGCACGTCCCGACCGTGGCGGGTCAGGATAAAACCATCGAGGGGCGGGGTGGCGGGTACGGTGGGCTGGGTTGCAGTCATGAAGCGTAAAGGGGCTGTCCGAGAATGGGACTATTGTACGTTCATACAGTACCTGCTCGCAATCGTCACGCTGGCTGCGAGGCGGGAGTCAAACTGGTAAGCTCGATCCGGTCGTTATTCCCGCCCATCCCGTTCTGACCACTCTTCGCCGACGAAAGGAGTCTTTGTGGCAATCTATTCCCTGCTGGATCAGCTGGCTATCCCCTACCAGCGCTTTGACCATCCCCCGGTGTTTACCTGTGAGGAGGCGAGCAAGCTGCTGCCCGACCTGCCCGCCGCCAAGACCAAGAACCTCTTTTTGCGCGATCCGAAAAGCGAGCAGCTGTTTCTGGTGGTAAGTCCGGAGGAGCACCGGGTCGATCTCAAGGCGCTGGCGGTCATGCTCGGAGTCAAACGGCTGAGCTTTGGCTCCCCGGAGCGGCTCGATGCGGTGCTCGGCCTCACCCCGGGATCGGTGACCCTGCTCGCCATGGTGCGCGACAGGGAAAAAGCGGTAGAGCTGGTGGTGGACGAGGCCATCTGGCAGGCCGAACAGGTGCAGTGCCATCCGCTGGTCAACACCGCTACTCTGATCATCCGCCTCGACGACGTGCGCCGCCTGCTAACCCATCTGGACAGGGAGGCCATAGTAATGCGCTTGCCTGCTGCAACCTGCGATTAGCACAACGTCTGGCGGTTGGGTTCATCCTGCCGCCAACACAACCACCTTTCACGCAGCGAAATTGACTGACAAGACAATAAAATACCCCCTTGTGCGCTGATAAATCGAGTCAGCAATTGCCATCGTGCAAGAAGTCGGAGGTGAGCATATTCAGCCATTTAACCAATTGATAATAGGTTGGATTCATGTTGTGATCGGCCACTGCCAGCGGGCGATACCCCATCGCCTGTTCGTTCACAGGTGACTTCCCAGAGAGCCCCTTGATGCCAAGTCTGTTTTCCTCAGCCCAGTTGTTGAGTCTGGTACTGTTCGTCACGCTGTCACATGTGGGGGTCGCCACCATTTTCGCCGCCATGTGGCACACCCATCGCCAGATCAGGGCATTGATCTACTGGTCAGCGGGGGAACTGGTTATCGCGGGGGCTTTTTGCTGCCTGCTGCTGCGCCCCCTTGAGGGAAATGCATCCCTTGCCAATATTCTCTGCACCAACCTGCTGTTGATGTCGACCACCCTGCTCTATGAACGGGGTATGCGCCACTTCTTTCGCCGTGAAGCCGACCAACTGGGCTGGCTGCTGCCCGCCGTTACCCTCGGCGGTTTCGTCCTGTTTGCCCTGACCGCCCTGCAGCAACCCCTCTTTGATGTGCATAGCCGGATCATCGTGCTCTCCGGCGTGCTCTCGCTGCAGATTGCGCTGCTTATCTGGCAGCTCTGGCGCTACCAGCGGCTGGCCCCCGTCTATCGGGTGCTGCGCTTTGCCATTCTGCTGCTCGGCCTGCAACTACTGTTGCAACTGCTGCGGATCGCCAAACACCTCTGGCAACCGGAGCTGGCGGCCAACTCCTTCACCGACCCGCTGCTCGGTCCTGTGATCCTGCTCAGCCTGCTCTTTACCATCGCCCGCAGTTATCTGCTGTTGAGCCTGGTCCACACCCGCCAGCAGCAAGCCCTGCTGGCCACCCAGCGCAAGCTGGAGCGGCGCGCCAATCAGGATGAGCTGACCGGCCTGTTCAGCCGCCACTATTTCGAACGCCAAGTGACCCTGCGAGCCCGCGAGGTGAGGAGCCCCAGCCAGCTGCTGCTGATCGATCTGGACAACTTCAAACAGATCAACGACCGCCACGGCCACCCCGCCGGTGATGCCATGCTGCGGGCCGTGGGTCGGGTGATCACCAATACCCTGCCTGCCGAGGGCATGGCCGGTCGGCTTGGCGGCGATGAGCTGGCCCTGCTGCTGATGGCGGACCCGCAGACCCTGCCCGACTACTGCCACAGCCTGCAACAGCAGATCGCCGAGGCGACCCGGGAGCTGGCCGGTGGCCCCATCAGCCTCAGCATCGGCCTCACCTCGCTGCACCCTGACGAGGGGTTTGAAGCGGCCTACCTGCGCGCGGATCGGGCCCTCTACGCCGCCAAACAGGCTGGAAGGCAACGGGCCTGCGTACAGGAGCTCCACCACAACGAGCCGCAACCGCTGCCGCCCTGCGCGCTCCTGTCATGAGCGCAGTGCTCGCTCTGCAGTGCCGACCGGCCAGGCTGGCAGATGCCCCGGCTTACCGGCGCTATGTCACCGAATGCGCCGAGGACGGACAGCCGCTCTATCAGGTGGCGCAATTTGACCCGGACGGCTGGCTACAGAGCCTGCTGGATCACGCCAAAGGGCGCAACTTGCCCAGTGGATACCTGCCGACCACCACCTATTTTGCCCTCGATGGCGAGGAGATCATCGCCACCCTGCGTCTTCGTCACGGTGACAATGAGGCAACCCGCCAGTGGCTGGGTCATATCGGTTACGAAACCCGCCCCTCTCGCCGTGGCGAAGGGGCCGCGACCGTGCTGCTGCGCTGGGTACAACAACAGGTGCTGGCAGCGCCGGTGCTGATCAGCTGCGGCGAAGACAATCTGGCTTCCCGCAAGGTGATTACAGCCGCCGGTGGCGTGTTGCTGGGACGGCGCTTCCATCCGGGGGATCGCAACTGGCTGGAGATGTATCAGCTAGCCCCCAGCCCCAGCCGACCATAGCCGCAGCAGTAATAAAAAGAGCGCCCCGAAGGCGCTCTTTTTGCGAACGTGGCAAGACCGTTAGTAGCTGTCTTCCTGCTCCGCCTTCATCCGGGCCTGACGGGCATAGGCCTCCTCCTCGGCGCTCTCAATCTCCTGCAGCACCGAATCGAGATCGATGGCGGCGCGGCTCTCTTCAAAGTGACCGGTCAGCTCGCTCTCGGGGGTGAGTTTGCCATCTTCAAACAGCGCCCACATCTCCTGGGCATAACGGGTCTTGAGCAGCTCGGGGGCATACATACCGTAGTAGTTGCGCATGTTGTTGACGTCCCGCTCCAGCATCGCCTTGGCCTGGTTGTTGGCGGCGGCATCCACCACCTGGGGCAGGTCGATAATGACGGGGCCCTGCTCATCCACCAGCACATTGAACTCGGAGAGATCGCCGTGGATAAGACCGGCACAGAGCATCCGCACCACATAGCGGATCACCTTGTGGTGATCGATGACCGCCTGCTCGGGGGTGAGTGCCACATCGTTGAGGCGCGGCGCGACATTGCCATCCTCATCGGTGATAAGTTCCATCAAGAGGACACCATCGAGGCAGACATAGGGCTGCGGCACCCGCACACCGGCCGCCGCCAGCTTGAACAGGGCGTCGACCTCGGTGTTCTGCCACACCTCTTCATGCTGCTTGCGGCCGTACTTGGAGCCCTTCTCCATGGCGCGAGCGCTGCGGCTGTTACGCACCTTGCGCCCCTCCTGATAGACCACGGCCTGCTTGAAGCTGCGCTTGGACGCCTCTTTGTAGACTTTGGCGCAGCGGATCTCGTCGCCGCAGCGCACCACATAGACGTCGGCCTCTTTGCCGCTCATCAACCGGCTGACGACCTCATCGACCAGGCCGTCATCAACCAAAGGTTGGATTCGATTTGGAATTTTCATGGCCGCCCTTTTACCCTATTTCCGCTCTCGAAGATAGCTCCGCGCACGCTCACCTGCCTCTCCCTTTCATAAGACACCCTGTTATCCCCTGTTTGCGCTGTTTTTGTCCACCCGTTCGCCTTAAATCCACCAGCAGCAGACCAAATACGAAAGGCGCCTGTGCCAACAAAAATGGCCCGCAAGCGGGCCAATTTTCAAGGTTCGGGCGGCAAGCCCTGACGAATACGCTGGATCCCCGCTTCATAGAGGCCGTCATCCCCCTCCTGATGCTCCAGGGTTTCGAAGATCTTGAGAAACCACATGTACTGCTCGGGATGGCGCGCCACCTGCATCTCTACCACCCGGTTCATGGCATTGACGTCTGCCAGCAGATCGGCGGTGGGATAAGGGTCAAACGGCGGCTCGATCTCCAGCAGATAGCGTCCCTCATCCTCGTCATAGCTGGCGAAGATGGGCACGGCTCTGGCACCAGTCAGCTTCACCAGCTTGGGCAGCGCGGGCAGGGTTGCCTTGGGGCGGCCAAAGAAGGGAACAAACACGCTCGCCTCGCGGCCGTGATCCTGATCTGGCAGGTAGAAGAAACTGGCACCAGCGCGGATCGACTTGATCGCAGGCTTGATCCCGGCGCTGCGCTCATAGACCTTGCCCCCTTTGGCCCGCTCGCGGTTGATGTACCAGTCGAACACCTGATCTTTCGGGCTCTTCATCATGGTGCACATCTCGATGCCCATCATGGAGAAGTAGCGGCCAATCATGTCGACCGCCCAGGTATGAGGCACCACCAGGATCACCGGGCGGCCCGCAGCCTGCTCCGCTTGCACATGCTCCCAGCCGGTGACCTTGATGCGGCGGGTCAGCCGCGCCTTGCTGCGCCAGCTGAGCTCGCCAAAGCCCATAAAGGTCTTGAGCCCGACCCGGATCGATTTGAGCAGCAGCGCCTGACGTGCGGCGGCATCCAGCTCGGGAAAGCAGATCTTGAGGTTGGTATCGGCGATATAGGCCTGCTTTTTCGAAAAACGCAGCAGGGTCGGTGAGACCAGATCGGCAAAGCGATCCCTCAATCTCGCAGGAGTAAATGCCAGCAGGGAGAGCAGGCCCAGCGCGCACCAGCTGCCCCACCATTTGGGATGCAGCAGGCGGCTATGAAATGAGGTATCAAATACCGGATCTAACGCAGACATGGCGACCATCAAGTCATCAAAAACAAACGGTTATTGTAGTTATCCTGACATTTTTTTCTACCCTGGGGAGGCTGGCCATCGACCTGCAAGGCACTGATCAGACTAGTTATCATAAAAAATGGCCCACCTGGGGCCATTTCAATCAATCCAAATTCTGGGTCAGCCGTGGGGCGACAATCCCTTGCGGATCCGCTGGATCCCCGCCTCGTAAAGGCCATCCAGCCCCTCCTGATCTTCACGGGTATCGAAGATCTTGAGGAACCACATGTATTGACCCGGATGGCGCATCAGCTGCTGTTGCACCATGTCGTTCATCCGACAGGTATCGGCCATCACATCCTCGGTGGGATAGTTGTCGAACGGTGCCTCAATCTCCAGCCGGTAGCAGTGGTTCGCTTCGTCATAGCAGGCGAGCAGCGGCACCGCCTTGGCGCCACTGACCTGCACCAGACGGGGCAAGGCAGGCAGGGTCGCTTTGGGATAGCCAAAGAAGGGGGCGAAGATGCTCTTCTCGCGGCCATGATCCTGATCCGGCAGATAGAAGAAGCTGCGACCGCTCTTGATGGTCCTGATCACCGCCTTGATCCCGGCGCTGCGCTCATAGACGCGGCAACCGTTCTTGGCTCGTGCACGGTTGAGGTGCCAGTCAAACACCGGATTGCGCGCCCGTTTCATCATGGTGCACATCGGCACCCCGCGCTGGGTGAAGCAGTAACCGGCGGCATCCACCGGCCAGGTATGGGGCACCACCAGGATCACCGGACGGCCGGCAGCCCGCTCCGCCTCGATATGCTCCCAACCGATCACCTGCATCCGGCTCATCAGATAACGCTGACTGCGCATGGTGAACTCGCCAAATCCCAACAGACTCTTGAGGCCGACCCGGATCGAGGTCAGTGCAATGGCATCCCGCTCTTCCGGGCTCTTGTCCGGGAAGCAGATCTCCAGATTGGTTCTGGCGATATAGATCTGTTTTTTCGAGATACGAAACACCAGCGGTGCCAAGGCTTCGGCCAAACGGTCGCGCAATCGCACCGGCACAAAGGCGAGCAGCATCAGCACACCGAGCGCCAGCCAGCTGAACCAGTAGCGGGGATGCAGAAAACGGGCTTCAAAGGAGGAGTCAAATACGGGATCTTGGGACGACATGTATTGGGGTCGAGCGAAAAAGTGGTGCTGCATTGTAGTCGTCCTGACAGGTAATACCAGTTAAATCCATGGCAAATAGCCCGCCATGGGCGCCACATCAAAAAACCATAAAAAAATGCCCCGCACTGCGGGGCATTTTGCTCGTTACACAACCAGGGTGGAGGATCTTTGTCCATCCATCGTATGACTGGTCGTTTATCCCGTCGCTCTCGGAGCGCACTGCTTATCCATTTCCCGATGTCACATCTTCTTCAAGATTTAACGGTGAGCACCCTGGCGGGCCATGCCGTTATTCATTTCGGTATTACGCTGCGGCAGAAAAAACATCAGGTAACGCAGTGCCACATACCCGACGATGACGGTAGCCACCCCCAACTCGAAGTGGGCCAGCAGTCTGATCTGCTCGACGTAGTGACTCCCTTGCGCCAACCCTTCAACCAAATGAGCCACTTTGAACAGGGCGGTGGCACCGATCACCAGCGGGAAGGTGAAGGCGGCATAACCCGGCGAAAAGGGCAGACGCAGCAGTTTGATGAAGGCCAGATAGATGATGCCGGTCATCAGGATGGCAATCCCCAACAGCACGGCCACCAGCAGCAGTGACGGCTCCTGGCTGACGGTCAGGTAACCGGCCAGAGAGAGGCTGGCAGGGGCCGCTAGAATGGCGATGGTCGGTTTGGCGGCATCCGGCACTTCATGGCTGAAGATCAGGCGATAGAGCATCAGCGGCAGCATCAGGCCATAGCAGATGATCCCGAACCAGAGCAGACCGTTGGCCAGCGGGGCAAACTGACCACCCGGGAAGGCGACGTCAGCCACGATGATCCCCACTGGCGGCACGAACCAGCTCGGCACCATGTGGTGGATTTCAAACTCTTTGGCGCGATGCCAGATAAAAGTGGCCAGGAACAGCAGGTGAACTGCAACAGCAAACAGCCAGAGGGCCTCGCCCGCTTGCGGCGCAATCATACCGAGCGCTTTGGAGACCACCATGGTGCCCATGGCATAGGTCGGTACCACACTGCCCACCACGGGGTGAGCGAGATCCTGCAACAGCAGGCGGGGATGAAGCAGAAACTTGAAGGTCAGGATCACCAGCAGCACAGCCGCAATGGCAGCACCCAGCAGTTGCATCCGGCCATCGAAGTGACCGGCATTTTCCCAACACCAACCAAGGCTGGCGATGCCCAGCGCCAGACCCGCCATGGGGGTTGGGGCGGCAGCCAGTGATTTACGGGTTCTTGCGATCATGATGACACCTTTCTATTGATGACTATGGCGATAGGATAATAGCCCCTTATCGTTTACGATATCTAAATGAATTAAATCAATCATTCAGGAAAACCAAACACGATGAAACTGACCCTGCAGCAGCTGAAAGTGTTCGCCACCATTGCCCGCTATGGAAACCTTGGCCTTGCCGCCAACGAGCTCTGTCTGAGCAAGGGGGCCGTCTCCCAGTCGCTGCAGGAGCTGGAGCGCCAGCTCTCCACCCCGTTGTTTGACCGCATTCACCCCAGATTGCAGCTCAACAACGAGGGGCGCCTGCTGCAACCGGCCGCCGAAGAGCTGCTGACCCGGATGCAGGATATCGAGAACCTGTTCAGCCCCGATGCCGAGCCGAGCGGCCAGCTGCGCCTTGGTGCCAGCCAGACCATCGGCAACTACCTGCTCCCCACCCTGCTCGCCAGCAGCAAACAGGAGCTGGGACTCCCCCCCAAGGTGACCATCAACAACACTCACCTGCTCTGCCATGCGCTGGCCAACTTCGAGCTGGATATGGCACTGATCGAGGGGGAGAACCACCACCCCGACCTGCTCGCCGAACCCTGGCTGCAGGACGAGATGCTGGTGGTGGCGCCACCCGGTCACCCGCTTGCCAACAAGAAGGAGCTCTCCCTCTCCCGACTGGGGGGCGAGACCTGGGTGCTGCGTGAAGCGCAATCGGGCAGCCGCGAGCAATTTATCCAGCAGATCCAGCCCGAGCTGCCCCGCTGGCAACCAGGGCTTGAACTCAACACCCTAGAGGCGGTGATGCTGGCGGTGGAGAAGGGGCTTGGCATCTCCTTTATCTCCCGGCTGGCAGCCTCGGATCGCCTGGCAGATGGGCGGCTGATCGCCCTGCCCCTCTCCCGGCGCTTCCCGCGCCAGCTCTCCCTTATCTGGCACAAGCAGAAGTACCACTCCACCTCCCTGCGCCACTTTATCCACTTCTGCCGGGCTCAGGTGAAGGATGCCGAGGTGAGCCGCGCAGAGTAACGCCCGCTCGGAGCGCCGCTCGCAGACCTGCACACCAATGGGAAAAAGCAGAGAGGGAGCCACGGCTCCCTCTCTTTGATTCGCTTCTGAGTATCACTTCGCCAGACTGCGCAACCAGCTGATCTCCTCGCCCCAAATAGACTCGTCTATGGTCTCGAGGATCAGCGGAATGCGATCGAAGCGATCATCATTCATGATGTGGTGGAATACTGCCTCTCCCAGATTGCCCTCCCGCAAGCTGTGGTGGCGATCGACCCGGCTACCGAAGGTGCACTTGGCGCCGTTGATATGCATCCCCTTGAGATAGTGAAAACCCACCGTACGGTCGAACTCGGCAAAGACGGCAGCGCAGCTCTCTGCGGTACGCAGATCGTAGCCAGCGGCAAAGGCGTGGCAAGTATCGAAACAGATCCCGACCCGGCTCTTGTCCTCCACCCCCTCGATGATGGTGGCGAGGTGCTCGAACGACCAGCCGAGGTTGGTCCCCTGCCCGGCGGTATTCTCGATCACCGCCGTCACCCCTTCACTGCGCTCCAACGCCCAGTTGATGGACTCGCTCACCAGCTTGAGGCTGGCCGCCTCTGGGATCTGCTTGAGATGGCTACCGGGGTGGAAGTTCAGATAACAAAGCCCCAGCAGCTCGCAGCGCTTCATCTCGTCGAGAAACGCATCGCGGGATTTGGCCAGACCATCGGGATCCGGGTGGCCCAGATTGATGAGATAGCTGTCGTGGGGCAGGATCTGCTCCGGCAGAAAACCGGCCTTGTCACAAGCCGCCTTGAAGGCACGGATGGTGGCATCCGACAAGGGGGCCGCCTGCCACTGACGTTGATTCTTGGTAAAGAGGGCAAACGCGTTGGCCCCGATGGCCTGGGCGCGGGCGATGGTATTCTCCACCCCACCGGCCGCACTGACGTGGGCTCCAATATATTTCATACAATCTCCTCAATACGGCAAGCCGCCATTATGCCGATCCCGCCCAGCCACGCCAAACCGGGATATCCGATAGCGGGTATCGACAAATAGCGCTGCCTTGGCAAAGCGGCTGCGTTTCATGGCGCAATCGGCCTGCTCTGTAGCAACCTCTCCCCAGAAGGGATAGTTAGAGCCCGTCCACGCCAGCATGGCGCCCATAAAAAACGCAGCGTATCGCCTGAGCAATAACGCTGCGTCTTTGGGTCTCTCGGCCGTCCCCCTTGCCGTGACCCGAATGGCCAGCGACAAGGGAGCAAGAATGCGCGGGGAGAGTCGCCTTAGAAGGGCATCTTGAAGCCAAACCCTTGAACGTAAAAACAGATCAAACAAGTAAGAATAAAATCTCTATTTATCAATAAGTAACAAAAACCGGCTGCAACACATCGAAACAGTTTGACCCATTTTATGACCCATATATGACCCACGGATGACCCACCGTTTTCTGGCCTCAATTAGCCCTCGATACAAAAACCCGCCGATGGCGGGTTGAGTTAAGGGTTATCACACTTCCTGTCTCATAGCCTCTTCACGAAGCCTTACCAGAAAAAGCGAGATTGTATGAGCTTCCTGAGGTGCCAGATCCAAACTCTCAAGATACCTCTCGAGCTCCTCCAGTATTGATTCCATGCAGTAGTCTCCCGCTTTTGCCCTCCGTCCTTACGGCCGTAGGAAACCGAACAAAGGCATAGCAAGAGGAAAATCTAACATCTTGAGGAAACACTGAGGACAGCACTCGAAGCTATCGAAAGGACAATGGAAATTGTTGCTTAACGCAGGTATGAGCCCACAGCCTAACGGAATATTGAAATCAACAAGGTGAGCCCAAACCCCAACAAACAGAGAAAGAACATCCACGCCATGAAGGTTTCCAGGCTTTCTCTGTTGGATTTGCTGAAGCACCAGCACCCGAGAGCGGCCGGTATCAGAGCAATCGTGAAACTGAAACTTGCCGCTTTCAGTGCGACAGCCATACAAATGATGGCCAGTAACAACCACATGGCGAACCCTCCTTTGGAATAGGTCAGCCTAATCCCGGCGTTTCCAATCTGAACAGAGCCGCTATTCCCATAAAGGCCGATTCTTATTGACAGCGTGGTATGCCAAGTCATTGCGACGAGCCAAGAGCTCATCAATCCGCCGGCGCTTCTGCTCAGCATCTAAGGTCTTGTCCCTCTGGATGAGCTCAATCTTGTTCCGGAGAACCCGGATCTTCTGCTGCGTCCGCCCCAGGCTCTGCCGTGATTTCAGCAATTCCCCACTCGATGCCAAGAGCGTGTTTGCTGCTTCAATCCGCCCTTCTCTACGGTATTGGTCAATTGTTCGCTTGAGCTGATTGACCTCGTTCAGCATCTGGTAGAACTCTTCTAAATGCTGCGTGGATTTTGCCGGCCCAGTCCCTCGATAGATTGCTTTCAGTAAAGGGATTTCGTCTGCCCGCCAAGCAGCTGACTCACCAGGCTGGGTTGTTCGGATTAAACCATCTGCTGCAGCCATGACGTAGCTGCCCATCGTGCCGGTGTAACCAATAACCAGATGCTCAAGCTGCTTGGGCGATAAGCCAGACAGCTCGCCAAGCTCGCGCATCAGCAAACTGGTTTGCTCGTTGTAGCGTGCCTCTGCAATCAGGTTTAGATCTTGTGGCCCGTCGATAGACCCACCCCGGAAGGTGTCATAGTTGAATGCGGCCTCTACAAGAGGCTTCACAATTTGAGGGGTTGGGTTGAGCGCGAAGGTATCCCCGATGGCCCGGGCAACCGCTTTGCCAAATTGGGCTCCGGTGTCCTTGTCGCCCATGGCACGCACCATGCGCTCCGGGATGGTCCCGAACAACACGCCGATCTCAAAGGGCTTGGGAATACGCCAATGCTGATCACCGATAAAGAAGTGCCAGTTCGCATCTTTGTCCCAGTCAGGTACCTCCTCATAACGTTCGTCATCCCAGTTGATGGCCAGTAAACCCAGCGACATGGCCGTGATCATGCCTGCTCGTTTAACCAGATCACGAGGGTTGCCATGCATCTCCCGGGTCAACTTTCCCAGCCCCTGCAGGCGTGCGTTAAAGAACGGCAAGACCATTGAGGCCGCCTGGATAAACCGAGCGCTCCCCATCATGGAGAAGTCCATCAGGTCTTTTGATTCAAAGGCTGCTTGTGCGTGCCCCTTGCCGGCTTTGATTGCGGCCTCATAGACCGCCTCACGGTTTGCGTTCTCCAGGGCCTCGCCAATACGGCTGTACTTATCCCAGGCGTCAGCAATGATCCCTTTCGCCTGAGCTGCGTTGCGGATGATGGATTTTTCGTAGCGGGTGATCTGTTCTGGGGTCATGCCCTTACGGCGCAGCGACTTGCGCACAGCATCGGCCATGGCAGAAGGCGCGTTGCCATTGACGTAGCCCCCAAGGAAACTGGCGCCGCTGAACATCACATCGATTGTGCTGCCATCAACTGCCAGGGTTTTTCTCACCCCTCTGATCGAGTCAATCACCGGCTTGAAGCCATCCTTGCTGATCACCCAGCCGGAGAGAGAGTCCCGCAGGAAGTTGCGCAGCATGAACTCCGGCGAGGCCGTCACCCCGGCCGTCAACAAGCGCTTGGCCTTAGAAGCCATATTGACCATCGACCCGAAGGGCTGGCGGTCGAAGAATGTCATGGCGCGATAGAGGTCAGGGTCCTCCACACGGATCATGTAATCCTCCCCTTCCAGCTTCACGGTAATGAGATTCTTACCGTTCTTGAGGGCCCGCCAGTCCATCAAGTTTGGCTTGGCGACTACCTCAATAATGCCCGTATCAGCCAAGTTCCAAATGGTCTTCTGAGCCGCCATGTTCTTCATCGAGGCGTCAATCAACTTGGAGGTGGAGGCAAAGATGTTCTCGAGCAGATCGTTCGTATTGGCTTCACCGCCTTTGAGTTTCTTAATCCCGGCATTCTGGTTGGCAATCCCCTTCTGTTTGAATGGTGCCAACACATCGCCCTCCTCGGTTTCACGGAAAAACGGGATGTACCATTCGCTCTCGAACTCTGCACGAGCCTCCTTGGAGAAGAGCCCGGCCTCCTGCGCCAAATCCAAGGTGGCTGCGTTGAGACGGTTCCAGCGAGCTTTGGCATCCTGGAATTTGGCCTCTTTCCCGTTACCCAGGGCCTTGAGCGCAGCAATGTCGTTGGCATCAAGCAGGTTTTCTCGCCCTTGTGCCATAAGGATTTCTGCCCGGTGGCCAGCCATCCAGCCCAACCAGTTGTGAAGATCTTTTCCAAGGTCAGAAAAAATGCCCAACAGGGCATCTTTTTCACCAGTACCAGCCTTTCGCTGGATCACCCCATCCTTCCACTCTGGCAGACCATAGAGCATGGTGGCCTGCATGGTTGAGGCTGCCCCGGTTGCCATTCTGGCCGCTACATAGCCGGAATCAGCGGCATCCGTTATGCCGGCGGAATCTTCTGCGTACTTGATAGGGGCCAGCGCATCGAGTAATTCGGTGTTGGCCTTCTTGATAAAGCGATCTAGCCATGACTCGACAAGGCCCCGATCAACCTTGCGCAGCTTGTCCAGATTGGCCTTGGTCTTATCGATGATGTCGGGCCTGGGGCCCAGATTGAGCTTTTCCATCGCCTTGTCCGCGGCGGAATGAGTTTGGCTGAATTTCAGGCCCGGTTTGACAATATCGTCCTCGCTCAGTACATTCGGGATTGAACCATCCATGCTTGAACCTAAGGGCAATTGCAGCCCGGTGAGTAAAGAGCTAGGGTGGTTTTTCTTTATGTACTTTGTCACGCCATCCGCTACCCATCGGCCAACCTGTTCGTCAGGGCGTCCATGAATACTGGCAATTCTGTTTACTTCAAGATACTTACCTGCACTAACGCCTAATTGAATGGCGGTTACTACTGAGCGGCCAGATTGGTCTTTTGCATCCAGCAACACTACGAGTGATTCGCCTGGATGGGTTTTCGAATCAAATATTGCCAGTGGGTCACTTAATAATTCAGGTAGGGCTTCTACCGTCGCTGTATCTACGTCGTGCTTCACCCCGTTTATCGCCTTGCGCACCGTATCCCGACTCACCCTCATTGTTAGGTTTGGGGCTCCGACAGCCATGAGAACTGCGGGTGTTGAACCAACCTCAATCGCAATATCACCTGATCGAAGTGAGCTCATTGCTTTTGCCAACTGCTGCCGATAGTTATCAGCCTCTGTTTTGTCAGGAGTAAATCTCCCATTACCAGAGCTCGTCTCTTGGCTGAATTTCTTTCCGTCCTGACCAATGTCCTGCCGACCAGGACGTTTCATCTTGCTGGCCAGCGCCTCAATCAGAGTCCGAATTTCAGCTGGGGTGATCCCGTCGGGTATAAAGCCCACCGCACGCAACGCTCTGGTTACCCATGCCACTACCGCATCCCAGCCCCTACGCCATGCGCTGGGCTCAAGCTCAGCAAGGTGAGCGATGACTTCTTCTGCCTGAGTACCAAGATCTTCATCGGCATAATGTGTCTCTACCCAGTCCCACACCGCCTTCATACTGGGCTCTTGCTTGGATTTGAGCAGCCGACTGATCAGCTTTGTGTAATCGCCAGAACCAAGCACCTTGGCCAGGCCATAATGTGCCAACACCTCGTGGCGCAGGATCTCTCTCATCCGTTTAGGGCTGGCAATGGTGTCTGCGGCCACATGCAGGGTTTCTGAGTCATCATCAAACGCGGCACGGCGTATCAGGCCATCTTTGGGCTGCAGACCCAACGCTTTCTCCAGCTCAGCCTGGGTGGCGTGGATCTGCACATCGATTACGCTGGCCCCCTTGTACTGCTTGAACCACGCCTGTGTAACCAGCTCGGCTTCTTTACGGGTCAGGTGCTTGGCAGGCTTATCCCCATCAGCAATGGCATGCTTGGAGAAGAGAACCCGCTTATCACCTTCCTCACGCTCCTCAATGGTGTCAAAAAACTGATCAAATCCCGCCCTGATTGCCGGGATCTCTCCTGCAGTGGGGTACGGATAGCTACCCTCAAGTTGGATACCCAGCGCAGCCTCAGCATCCCAGGCCGATTCACTGACGATGTTGGCCAGATAGTCGTTACTGGCGCCCTGGTCTTGCAGCTTGGCAATCAAGTACGACTCGAAGGCCCTGGCACTGAGTTCTGGGTCTGTGGTCCAGTACGCTTTACTGCGTTTGTTATCGAGCTTCTTCGAGCGTTCCTTCAGTGCCGTTTGCTTGATTGCGCGATTGACCGCCCCGAATGCCTCGATCATTTCCTTTCGAACAGAGCCACGATGGATGTACGGGCTTCCCCTGGCGGCGAGATCGACCACCCGGGCCTCCGTCATCATCACGGTCCCTATCTCTCCCCCGGCTCTGGCGAAGTAACCATCAAGAGCATGCCACCACTCGTGGCCAAGCGACCCGGCGCCATTCATCTTGGTCAGGTTGATCACCACCTTAGCCGGTTCATAGTGAGCCGCTGCCGGGTTAACCCCCCCTGAGCCCCTCGCACCAAACGCCAGTCCCAGCTCACCATTTAGCGATAGCGACTTAGGTGAAATGCCAAGCACAGCAGCCATATCCATCAGCGCATCGTAGGCATTGTTCAAGTCACGCTGTCGCCGATCTTGCTCGACCCAGTTTCCAAACTCGACGCCACGAAAGCCAAACGCCTTCCCAAACAGTTCGGGGGTAACATCTTCCCCTCCCCGCATGTCCTCACCCACTCTTGGCAGGTTAATGTCACGGCGCTCACGAGGGATCTCTTTGGCTCTCTCCAGCTTGCTGACCAGCTCATCGTAATGATCAACTCGGTATTTGCGTGCGTCGCTGACGTTGTCGAACGACTCGGTGAGGTCAAGGTGATTACGGCCGACTTTCTTGCCAATTATCCAGCCCTGCCCATTGCCGCGGCTGTAAATGTCGAACGAGATAGCCTTAGGCTTACTCACCTCTTGGGTCAATTCGTCGTATCGACGCTTGAACTTTGCAAGCACCTCCGCCTTGCTCGAACCAGATGCGATCGTGCGTGGCCAATGACCAAAGTTAGTAGATTTGCTCTGTCTGCTGATGGTCCAGATGCCGATGGGGGGATCATGCTTAACCCCCTCAAACAGGCTGTAACTACCAAGGCTAAGCTCCAGATCGGCCAGGCTTCGTTGATGGCCGACAGCCAGATAGAGTTCAGCCCGGTTGTGAATGGTATGGGCACTGCGCAAGCCCGCATTAGACATCAACCGTTTAGCCGCATTGGCATCAATAGAACCGTCCATCAGGCCCATGGATAAGTCACGCAGGGATTTCACGGCTTGAGCCCAATGGCTTACTTTGTAGCTGACTCGAGGCTTAGCGGGGATCGCGTCGCGGGCAGCCCGGGCAAGTGCAACTGCGTGGGGATCTACTCCTGATGCCACCAACTTGTCATAATCTGGCGCCGGCCAGGCTTTGGATAAGGGCAACGCCTTTATCTGTTCGGCGCTTTCGCCTTCCAAGGTGTCGCGGTACGCCGCCCAGGTATCTTTACGGGCGCCCCCGATCTTCTCACCAAAGTCATGGATCTTGTCTCGGGTGTGTCCCTTCTCAACTACTGCCGGCTTTGTCGTATCACCCTTGCTCAGCCAGTCTTTAAACTCCTCAACCGGCATAGCCTTGATCGCCCCAAGCCCTTGCCACCCCGGTTCATAGTTAGCCAGATAGCCTTCCCGAGCGGACTGCTCATCGGCAAACCCCAGCATGGCTTTATGCTCATCAAACTTGCCTGTTTTGGGGTCTACTTGATCGACGACATAGACCATGTCACTAGCATGCTGATCACCAATAAACACATCGACGTGATCACCATCTGCACCTTCGGTGCGTTTGATGTAGCCATAGTCATGCGCCATGGTGGTCTGCCAAGCTTTACCATCCTTATCAGCACCGCTTCGGATTGAACCCTTGGGGTTTTCCAGAGTGATGTTCAGGCCGTGCAACCTGAGGTGGCCTTTCTTGTAGTTACCAGCCTCCTTCTGTGCCGGCGTCGGATCTGTATCGACATCAGCACGTGCGGCTTCTACTTCTGTGGCAGGCTCAGAAACAACAACCCCGGCATCTTTGGCCGGGGTCGTCAGTGTTTGGTCATCGCTCGGCTGTCGAGCTGGTGTAGGTATAGGAGCAGCGAGACCTTCTGGATCTCCGGCTCCAGTTCTGCTGATGAGTTCGGCAGAGGATGGGTCAGAACTCGCTGTATCTGGCGCGCTTGCTCCAGGCTGATCACCTTGTCGGTCACTGCTAAGCGTAAGTATCTCGGCAGGCTGGTCATGATTCACCTCGTGATTGTGCTTATCTGCAGGGAGTGCTCCGCTGTTACCGGTATCGTCCTGATTGGTGGCGGAAGATTCAACCACTCTGCGCTGAACTTGCTCGACCTCTGCCAGTTCAGCAACACCAAATCCACCACCTTTGAGCTTCACCGGAACCTCTTTACCCTTACGGCTGGCCATAGTCGCCTCTTTCTCAGTGGTAAATGGCTTGCCTTTGCGGGTAATTCGGAGGGTCTGGAGCGGGCCAATTTCCGATTCAGTTGTAGTGTCGCGCATCGGTTTGGCATCAGGCTGTCGCTGATCCGCCCCATAGACCACATTGCGGTGTGGCAACTCGGTGCCGACCTCGCGAGCCTCACCCTCAATCACTGCGCCCGGCAGCTCGCCAGCAGGCTTGGTGGAAGATGTCTCTGACGGCAACACATCCCCCTCCTGCCCGCTTTGCCAGCGAGTGCGCTCTGCGCCACGGAATTGTGGGCCAGTGCCGGCCTGCTTGTCATCAAAGTGGCCTTCCTTGGTCACCCCCCGAGCGGCATTGGCGTCACCAGCAAAGATCACATCTTTGAGTGGCAGGGCTTGGCGCTGGTTCTCCATGGCCACCTGCTGGGTGCTCTTGTTGCCAGCGAACGGGTCAAGTCCGAGCTCGTCGGCCTGGGCACGCTCATAAAGGGTCTTGCCCTGAGTGCCGGCCTGCATCTGTGAAGCAACCAACTCCTGCACTGACTGGCCAAACTCACCGGCCAGGGCTCGCTGAACCTCGCTATCGGCAGCCATACCCTTGTAGCGTTGAGCGGTATCGTCCTGACGCAGGTAAGCGGGCACATCGCGCAGTTCATCGAACTTGCTGGAACTAGCGCCTAACGGCGACTTATCTGCGTCAAACTCGGGCTCAGCCATAATATCCACACTCTCCTGTGTAGCTGCCGCAGGTGCAACATCCGCTGGCGTCTCAGGCGAGATGGGGGAGCCATCGACAACAGAGCCTGGCTCTGCCGATCGGGCATCGGTTGAAATGGGCTTGCCACCTCTGGCGCCACCGACAGAGCCAACGACTCCACCAGCCCCCATGCCAATGAGACCGCCCTCCAGAGCACTGGAAAGCACCCCTTGCATTGGCTCAATGTTCGCCCCGGCAATCTCGTTCAGAGACTCGTTCACTGCATACTGCTGCACACCCTCCTCAATGGTTTCGCTGATCCCCTCACCTGCTGCCCCCTTCGCCGCCCCTTTCAGCACGCCGCCAGCAGCCATCTTTCCGGCCAGCATCTTGAACAGCATGGCATCACCAATCATGGAGCCGACAGCCGCCGCGCCCCATGTCTTGGCATCACTCATGGCGGCACGGCTGGCAACGTTGGCAGTCTCTTGCCTGGCCAGCGCCAGCTTGTCCTCGTCCGAGAGGTGCTGGGTCTGCTGGTCTTCGTCAATACGAGCAAACGCCTCCCGGAACGTGGTACTGGCCGCCAGCTCATCGAAGCTCATATTGAGCACGGTCTCCCGGGTATTAACCCCTGCGCTACCAACCGAGCCTGTTGCCCCCGTCGTTACCGCGGCCCCAGTCGCCAGCCGGGATACAGTCTTAGCGGCGACAGCCTCAGCAACCTGCTTGGTGGCCCCTCGTTTGAGCATGGATGTAGTGACAGCACGCCCGATACTGGCCTTAGCCGCTACCCCGGTCACGCCGCCCGCCAGAAGGGTCGGTACCAAAGAGCCAATGCCCTGTGCCATCTTCATGGCCCATACATCGATGTCCCCAGCACCATCGCCAAGGGTCAAGCGCCCCTCAGACGTCTCATCGACCAGCCTACGGCCCAACGCCTCCTTTGCATCACTGCTCATTCCCTTGGTCAGGGACTCAGCACCTGACTGCGCCAACTCTCCTACACCAGCGACCACGTCCAGTACCGGGCTCAGCTTGCTGGCCATATTGGCCCGGGCCTGCTCTAGGTAATCGCCACCCTGCTTGCCGGCGTTCTCCCTGCCGAAGTCACTTGCCTGGTGCGCTAACTCTCCAATGCCGCCAATCAGATCCAGTGCCCCAGCCCCCACCCCGCGAGCCACATCCCCTAACCCAACCTCGAGATTTCGGGCAGGTTTGGTGGCAGATGATGCTGAAGAGGCGGTTTCGGATAGGTTGCTATCGAGGTTGTTCCAAAAGGGGTCGGTGCGGGTATCGGATATTTGCGCCTGTGGCAAAGCCTCACGCAGTCCAAGCTTATGCATGTCGTCCTCGGGGTTTTGTAAAAAAGAAAAGCCCCGAACAGCGAACTGCTCAGGGCTTTCAGATGCGGGCGACCAAAAAACAAACTGGTCGATTATGGGGAGATGCTAACGTTGGAATAATTAAAATTCAAGCAACCTCAGCGTCCCACATGCTCACTGAGCTTATAAACAAAATGAGAGGTATCCTCACATTTCAAATGCTATATAACCACCGACTACACTAGAGCGTGCTGAAGCTCGTCTTTATGCTCATTCTTAGTTTTGGATGTAGCATCCAGAATTTCAACAGTGCAGTGATTACCATCAATTGGGGAGTTCGCATACAGCGCCGTTGATAGTGGGTCTGCTTTACTACGACTAATTGCTTTGGTTGTGTCTGTCCCAGAATAAATAACATGCAGCTCATTGCCAACCAGCTCCCAGGCACAAATTGTGGAGCTTTCTACGCTAAACCAGGGCTTCGTGACTTTTACCACAGAAGAAGTTGGGCTGAAATCCAAATAGCTATCTTTTGTGCCTGCCACTTTGAAATAAAACTGAGTTTTACTATCTTTGTATTTCTCCAACTGGAATTCAACGGCTTCTGCCTCTGAACCATTCCCATAAAAGGTGTCACTGCCTTTAGTCAATTTCACATAACCAAAGTTTTCGCCCTGAAATTTCAGCTTGAGGATTTTATTTCCCATATCTATAACACCCTATATTAATGTTGATGATTCATGAAAAATAACAAAATTTAAACTAGCAGCGCTAGCAACTAGATGAGTATGGAACTCAACGTAATTACTACGCTTAATCAAGCTAAGCGAATTCACACAAAACAGAAACTGACAAAAGCATCAATTGCATGATACCGAATGCTCATCTACACAGTAAAAATGATTTAAAATCAATGCCATACAGGCTCATGTTGACCTCTTGCAACCAAGATGGATTCAATCAATTTTTTTTCCCAGACCAAAATAGCGTCAAAGCAAAATACCTATTAATGTCCTTGGGCTTGGCTCATTGCCTTATAGGCTTCCAGCCTGGCATCACGTAGACGAGTCGCTGTCGTGTTAGCCTGAGCAGCCTCCTGCTGCTTGGCCCTATTCTGGCGCCACAACTCAAATGCCGTGTTCATCCTTGCCGGACTATCAAGTAAACCGTTGAGCTTGCCGTGATGGTGAGCCTCCTTGATGAACTGTAACCGTTCAGGATCCTCCCCAGCCCATTCTTTGAGCGGGTGGTTATTCCTTGCGTCTTGCGGCGGGGTGGCAACACCATATGTCTCAGCCAACACACCTTTGCTCTGCTCAAGTTGAGCATCAAGCGCATCGAGCTGAGCATCTTTATCGTCGGTATTACTGGCAGAGACCCGCGCCCGGTTCTGGCCATGCTGATTTTCAAGATCGGTTATCGCTTTCTTATAGCCAGCCTGGTCAGGGCCTGCCGTCAATCCAAGAGCTGTTCGTAGCTGGTCTGCATTGCTGATCATGTGCTTGGACAATGCGGCGCGTTGATAAGCCGGTTTCAAGAAGTCGTTGAGCGGGATAACTTTGGGCTGGTCATCCGGTGCCGAGGTGCGATTATTGGTGACCGGTCGAATGTCGGTGCTGCCATCGTCATAGGTAACTTCTACACCCAGCACCACACCACGAGCATCGGGGGTCACCATGATGTTACTGAGCTTCTTGGCCTTAATTGTCTTCCCGCTCTCGGGGTCAATGTCCCCGACCCCCTTGTTGATCTCCTCCTGGTATAGGGTACCTGCAGCTTGAATGAACGCCGGATCGTTGACCCCGGCATGTCCCTCCGGCGTAGAGGGATCCAGCCTTCCCTCCTGAGCCTGGCGCATCAGGTTGCCGGCATGGGTGACAAAGGTTTTGCCCGCCTCGGCATAATCCTGCTGCAGATAGCGTTCAGGGTTGAACGAGCCGGCCCGCGGATCACGGACAACACGCCAAAATTGATCACCCGGATCCCTGCCTTCGGCCACTGCCTGCCAACCCGACTGGATGATCGGCATATTTTCCTGCTGAAAGAGCTGCTTGTTACGAAGCTCTCGCTGCCATTCATACTCCTGCTGCTGGCGAGCCTCACTGGCCGCGGCTCTGCGCTCTGATGCGTTGGCGCGGGCCTCAGCAGATTGTACCTGGCGCTCGGTGAGCGCGAACTGGCGATCTGCCCGCTCATCAGCAACCTTGTCGCGACCACGGCTGTAACCCAGCTCCTCCTGATAGCGCGTATCCGCCACCTTTTCCCGCTCCTGCTCGTTCTGCCACATGGCATCACGCAGGCTCATCGCCTTATCTAACCGCTCTTCTTCCTGCTGGCCACGCTGGTAGCGATCCATTGTGTTGAAGCCGGCCAGAAATCCTTCAGCTAATCCTGATACGCCCTTCACCTTCGCCCTCCTTAAAATAGGCTGTCGGCCAAAAAGCCAATGCCCGCCCCGACGACAGTCCCCAGACCTGGCATAACCATCGTGCCTATACCGGCTCCGGCCCCCACTGCACTCATTGACTGCCCCCTACGAGCGGTCTTCAGACTTTTGTTGGCGACCTCTATCTCCGATTCTCGGTTAGCTGCATCACGCAGCCCCATCATCCCCTGCTGCCGCGCCTGAGCACCGAGATCAAGTAGTCCGTACCCCATTACATGCCTCCCCCGGTTTTAACTGACTCACGCAAACCAGCATCAGCACCGGTCAAAATCCCCATCTGGCGAGCCAGCTCCTGCTCCCGCAAGCCGTTTTCAGTACCTGCCGTCATCAATGCCATGCGCAAGCCCTGGCTGTTATCGCTAGCATGGCCGCTCACCCCCATGCGGGCGTTGCGGTTTGCCGTAGCCTGCTGGGCTGACCGCAACGCATTAGCATTATTCGCATCCACTCGCCCAAGCTGGTCACGCATCAACTGCCCATTGGTCGCCAACTCCATCAACTGCTTCTGCTTGGGGTAGAAGCGATTCTTCCAATCCTGGAACTGCTCACGAGTGATGCGAGCGAATGTATCTGCGGCAAACCCCATAGCTCCCCCTAATACCCCTTGCCCTGAAGCACGGATGCGGTCGGGCTGATCTTCTTACTTGCAGGAGCAGAACCGGCCCTGAACTCCTTGAGCCCATACGCCGTGCCGGCTCCAGCCACGGATCCAACAAGCCCGGCCGTGGCCATCTTGTTTTGAAACGAGGTCTGCGCATCATTGGCTGCCTTGCGAAGGCTGGTGTTCGCCAAATCCCCCATCCCCGCCAACGCTTCAGCCTTTTGGCCAGCCCCAATGCTCACCACATCCTTGAGGCCCGCCACATACCTGTCCTGCTGGCTAGACTGTGCTCGGTTACTTGTATCGCTCTGGCTCAGGGCCTGCTCCGTCTCCAGCTTATCCATCTGAGCCTGATACTTACCACTCGTTGGGTCTGCCCCTTGAGCAGCTAAGGCATTCGAAAGCTCATCACGAGCCTCACCGAACCCTTGGGCGGTCCCCAATGCTGATGTGCCGGCAATGTTGTCGTACTCAGTCTCTCGGTTTAGGTCTTCTACCTTGTCCATGAACAAGTTTTCGTACTGCTGCAGATCGTTCTTGTAGATTTCCCACTGTTCCAAAGCCACCGCGGCAGCGGCCTTCTGGGCCTCGGTTTCCTTGATTTCGTTCGAACCACCCTTGCCCATCACCCCACCTCACAGGTCAATTTGAAAGACATAGAACCCATCAGAATCGTCGGGTCGCCGTTGCCAACCCTGGCGGTTCGCCACTTTCAGCCACCCTTTCCTTACTGAATGGAAGCGAAGCCACCGAGCCCCGATCATCCGCGCAAGGCGTTTCACTTCTGGTAAATGGCGATCTATAGCTCCTCGCTCCCCCCAACCAATCCATACCACTACTCCCGTGATCCCGGCCTCGGAGACTGGCTTCAACACAAAACCATCGCTGCCACGCACAAACAAAAACGCCACCCGATTACGGATGGCGCTTTGCAGTTCGGCGTATAGCCTTGGGTTGCCTGTATCGCTGGCGATGCGGTTGATGTAACTGGTAGGGTTACTCAAAAGTGGCGCTGCCATGTTTGAACACCATTGCTACAGCGCCAACAAGTGATACTGACACGTCACCAAGTATCGAGACTTGAAACTGTCCGCGAACCCCAGCTGGCAACGTGGCTGTTGCGCAGGCTGTTGCAGAGTCTTTGTTTGATCCTCCGGTGGCAGACACGGACGATCTACCAAACTCCACACCATTCATGTAAAACACTACCGTGCAAGAGCGGGTACCCTCTGACGGCTGCCCACCACTACCATAATAATAGCCTTCTGCGCTGATGTTTATTCCTGTGACAATAACCCCTCTGGTAAAATTTGCCTGAGCCACATTAAAGAACATGCTGAATGGGCCGCTTGGTTGTTGCATGTATAGCGACTTTATCGCCGCCACATCACCAACAATTCGCTCTGCATACACTGTGCCACTCACAACGCAGTCCTGATCTATCGTGCAGTTGCCGATAGTCATATTGCGAACATAGCCACCTTCGGCATTGAGCTTGTTGGTGTATATGCTGCCATCTGCATAAATGATGGTGTGCCAGCCCCAGTTCCAGCCACTATATGGCCCGCCTTTGCCAAATCCAGCTGCACCACCAGACATAAAGGCGTTGCCCATATCGAACTGGCCGCCAGTGATCAGCGGGGCGCTGATGCTCACCCCCGCCTTGATATAGTCAGCCGTAATCTTCTCGGAGTGGATGATCTGGATGGTGGCCTTTCTGATTAACGCCTCTTGGATGACGGTCTTACCCTGATCGATGGCTAAGAGTGGAGCTGTACTCCCATTTGGATTGTTTGGGTCATAAACAAAAACTTGGCTGGCTGAGAGAAACACCTGGCTGGTGCCGTCTGACTTAGCCACCAGGCCAATGCCAGCCTTAATCTCGCCAGCGCTCGCTTTGACGGCCCACATACTGCCAACGCCACTCTCCAAGCTGGCCGCCGTTTCCTTTACCCCCTCATAATCCTGCTTTAGCCATGCATCAAAATGACTGAGCTTTATTTGGCCATCGAGCTCGTCAATGATGTCCTGAATATCCCGACTGGTCTCGGCATAAAGGCCGCCTGTGCTATGGTAAGGCCCCTCCATGCTGTTCTTGTTGACAAACCTGACCCAGTAAAACGCCTTGAACCCTTTGCCTACCGAATCGGAATAAACGTTAGCCAGCGTGGTGCCCACTCGCACGGCCGTTGATACGTTGTTCTTGCTGGATCGCCATATCTCAGCAAACGCATGCCCCTTGTAGGAAGGGGCGTCCCATGTGAGCGTAATGGTATGAAAGGCACCATCTGCTGTCACATTCACCGGGGCAGTTGGCGTCTGAACCCCAGACCATTCAGGATCGGTTGGCTTGTCTGGTGGTAATTCTGGCACCACCACCCCACTCCCATTGCGACGCAGGTTGATCATGCCGATGGCTGCAGCTTCTCGCAGCGTCAGCGCTTTATCCAGACGGTCACCTTTCTGACCGGTCAGGATTTGCATGTTTTCTGTCAGGCCCTGCTGGGTACTGCTGGCCCGGAACGTGGCACGACTCATTGCAACGACACCTCCGCCATGCTTCCGCCAAGGGTGATGCGATCCACTACGCTACTACCCTCCACCTCAATCTGCCAACGATCGCCGCGCAGCGGAGGCAGGCGAAAGCCGGTTGAGGGAACCTGACCAATCGGCAGTCTGAACACCTCCTCACCATCAACCCTCAGGGCAACCCCAACCTGAGTTATGTCATCAGCAGTCACCTTGGCGCAACCTATCCGTTGCCATCGCGGCAGAACAAACAGTTTTGACCGCCATCGCATCGTCAGCGCCTTGCTTCCGCCTCGCCACTTAAAGAGCTCGGCCCCCTTGGCGATCATCAGTGCATCCATCTGCATATCCGGAACCGCAGCATCCCATCGCCCAGACAGCCAGCGAAAGTCACCAGATTTGGGGTCGAACACAAAGCCGTGGCTATCAGTCAGCGCGACATACTTGCCTTCGCTGTACCATGCCCTCATGGTTTCCGGCTGCAACGCCTGCCACTGCTCGCGGGTGATCAGACTTTCCGTCACCAGATGGCCGCCATCAGCCCCCACGCCAACAAGACCATCCGGCGAGGCATACAGCACCACCCCATCGAGCGCGACCATGGAGCGGGCGCTCACGCACGCCTGCTGCACTGACGAGAGCTTTTGACCGGTGATGGATGATGGAGACGCGCCCTGAAACAGATAGGGATAACCCTTGGTGCCCACCACCAGAGCGGTATCAATGGCCGCAATAGCCACAATGTCATGCTCGGTGGTCAACTTGTACTTTTCAGGCCACGCATAGGGAAGGTAAGGCTCGGAGAACAGCACGGTATTGCCGACAAACCCTGCGCATATCCCGTTTGCCATCTGACAGATGCCCCGCATCTTGTCTGGCGGCATGGTGTAGCCGTAGGTCTCAAGTACAGGCCCGAGCTCGCCATCTTTTTTGCTGTCGATATACGATGTGAAGGAGATGGGGAGGTCGGCAACCAGAAGATAATCCGCTATCCCAGCTCCGGACACGGACCGATAAAGGCGCCTGCGAGTTACATTACTGTTGTTGGTCGGTGCTGGCGAGAGTGACACAGATACAGTTGAGCCAGGAATGGTGATTGTGGCTTTGCCGCTAGCAGGGCCTGGAGCCCCCTCCTCTCCCAGCCCGGTGACATAGGTTTCGACATAGAACCGGGTTTCATCATCGGTGGGATCATCATCCTTGCCACCGGATGGCGGGGTAATCGACTGCACACCTGGCGGGGTTGTCGGCGCCGGCACACCAAGGCGGTACCAAGCAGTTGGCTTGTTGCTACCGCCAGTGGCGATCGCGTCATATGTCAGCTTCGGATAAGCGCCATCCGTGAAGTAGACCCGATTGTACCTGTCCAGTGCAATGGGTGAGCGCATCACCTCAACCAATCCACTCCAGGCAAACCAGAATTCGCCGTAGTAGTGGAAGATTGTCTTTGGCGTAAATGGCAACTGAACACCCACACCAAGATCGTCACACAGCGGGGTGATAATCCCGCGGTCGAATGCGCAATCCCGCGCCAGCTCTGCTGCTTCATCTGGCAATAGGTGGCCCGCCACGCGTGGTATCATGCCTCGCATGGTCACAATATCGATAAGTGGCATCAGATGCTCCGGCAAACGGAAACAAAAAAGCCCCACTCGTGAGAGCAGGGCCATGATTGAAATATCCTAACGCCGGGAGACTACCAAGTAAATGCCAACACAGCGCCAACGTCAGTGAGGGTGGAAACAGCCTGCTCGGCGGCGTTACTGGCCTGACGGATCTGCTCGCGCAGGGCTAGCACATCGACCTCCGCCTCGAACCCTGCTTCACCTAACTGTTCGCGCTCTCTCGCCCGTTGCAACCGCCAGTCGAGAGCGCTAATGCGGCGCTCTGCTTCTGCTTTAATGTTAAGTATTTTGTAAGCAATTGCAGATTCCGCGTCGTTAATATTAACTAGATTATCCGGTACAGAACTGGGGTCAACGTATATAAGTTCCATCACGAAATCCTCAAATAAAGGTTCTTCGTATAATCAGCGATACCAGCAAATTTCACGTAATTAGTCGTAACGGCCGGAACGCCACCAGAAGTATTAGGCAATCTGATTGCCACTTTTTCCGATAAACCGAGTTCTGCATTACCAGAAAGGCTAAGACTTCCTAGACTGGCAACAGCAGGGGAGTAAAACCGAAAGGCGTCAGTGACCGACAAAGTAACACCGAAATGCGAAGATAGATCGAAAATCTTGGCCTCGTTAGATACAGTTGCGGCCGGAATAATGAGGTTAACTTTATTAGTCACCGGGTCCAATGACGCAAACCCAGCCCCGGGAAGAACAAAATAACACAAACCATCTCGCACAAGAGATGCCTGCCCAGCATACTGTGTAGCTGCAGGAAGAAGTGCGGCAGTACTGTTGTTTATAGTAACGCCTCCAAGGCTAGGTGGATCGGTTGTTATAGACGTGTATGGCCCACCAAGACTGGTGGCCTTAGCTGGGCCAAAATTACCACGGAAAGCGATAAAATACGCTGCGATGCCATTCCTCACATAAGCCAAATCGACAAGATATGTAACGCCACTTAACGTTATGGAAGTACCCGGCTGAATATCGCCACCATTGACGGCATGAAGAGATACCGAGGAAGCGCTACTAGAACCAATCGACAGAAAGACAAGTTGGGTTTCGGAAAGAAATCTGACAGCCTTAGGGGAAGATACCGCACTGGAAACAGACTTGAAGGTATTCATATCGTCCGAAGAGTAGTACACGGTGCTGGACGACCCGAAAAAGAAAAACATACCACCTGCGTATCTGACGCGAAACGAACCAGCTCCGGGGGAATCTAACTCCTCCAAAACAAACCCCTTTGCACGTCTGGCAACAAATATCTTAGAACCAGATGAAGCGGTAAGGACGATAGTGTCATTACTGCACGCGCAAGAATAGAAGGAGGTTTGGCCAAAAATGGGCGAGCCGTTACCTTCCGGGACAACGAACGCAAGCGAATCTGGGAAGTTTGATTGAAAGCCCAGCTTACCAAGCACCCCCGATCGCAGGTATTCGCAACCACCTACGGAAATCTTAACCCCCTTTTCAGGCAAGAAAGATCCGAAGCCAATTGGAGGATGACTGGAGCCTTGGCTTTGGCCGAGTAGGTTGTCTAACTTGCTGAGAATGACCGGATCTAATGCGCTCATGCGCCCCCCTCTGTAGTCGTGAAATCGGTCAGAATGCCACCCTGATAGGTGTATGTGGTGGTTCTGACAAGCTGGCCCAGCGTCTCCACCGCCTTGGTCAGTCTCCCTTCTGTGTAGCTGTACGTCGTCACCCTCTCCCCTGCTGGCAGTTGCTCGGTCATTTGTGTCAATGCTCCGTCCACATAAACAAACGAAGCTGAACCAGCTGGTTGCAAGGCATCCACCGACCCGCTTGATGCGGCCCCTATTTCCTCAAGGCTCGGCAGCCAGTTACTCGGTCTGGCGCCAACTTGAGCGGCCGTCGGCATCCAGTCGGATGGTCGCGCCCCCACATCTGCAGCAGTTGGGGTCCACGAGTCAGGACGAGCACCGATACTGGCTGGCGTCACTCCACCTATCGCCTCACTGATCGCTTGCGCAAGCTGACTTTTGGACGGCACATCAAGGTGAGTCCGCGCAGCATCCTTGTTCGGCACGTCTCCTAGGTTCTGGTCTTTCAGCAAGGCTCCACCTGTAGCCTGATCAACCAGATCTTCTGCTCGCTGGGCAGCTAACTCCGAGCGATCGGCATATTCACTACTGGCTTGCTCGCTAAGGGCAGCCTTGTCGGCATGTGATTTAGCCAGGGCGATCTGCTTGGCACCCTCTGTCGCGATACTATCCAGCTGTCCTGCTGCGGCCTGCTGGATCCGCTGCTCGGTGGCAATGGCGCTATCGGCCTGCACCTTTGCCTTGGTGGCCTCATCGCCAGCCAGCGCTGCGCTGTTACCGGCCGCCGTGCTGTGCTGCTCTGAAAGTGCAGCGCTTTGTCCGGCTGCGGCAGCAGATGCAACCGCGGATGCCTCTTTCTGGCTGGCTACGCCCGCCGACAGTGCCGCGTCGGAAGAGGCTTGTTCGCTACTACTCTTCGCCACCTCTGCACGATGGGCAACAGCGGCGGCAGAAGTGGCATGCTGCTCACTGGCTACTCTGTGCTCTCCTGCCACCCTTGCCGCATCAACTGCGCCCTCTTTTGCCGATGCAGCCTCACCTGCAGATACTGCTGCTTTGCCAGCATCCTCCGCTGCGACAGCGCGATCTGTTGCCGCCAGCTGAGCGCTGCGTCCAGCAGCCTCTGCGCTCTGCTCAGCCAACTTTTGAAACTCATCAGCACTCTTGGCTGATGCAATAGCTTGCTGCTTGGCCAACTGAGCGGCATCCCTGGCTTCGATGGCGGCTTCCAGCATTGGTGGGGTGAGGTCGATCCCCCCATCAACAAGGATGGCGTTCAGCGGCCCTGGAGGAGTGCTGGCGGAAACCTTGCCAATACCCAGATAGTCCATGTCGCCACAGCGATCATTCTGGGCGTAGACATCATATGTCCCTGCAGCCAAGTCAAAGCTGTAGAGGCCATTGGCATCACATTTGAAGGTCAGCTCAGACCCCATCAGGACTTCGCTTGTAGTAGTAAGCGAGCGCAGTTCAATCAGTGCACCAGGAACCGGCTTTCCTGCCGGGTCTGTCATCGTGCCATAGAGCTTAATCATTGGTGCCGCCCCTTCGTGCTGGCCTGATTGTCCCGCATCGACAACATCGTAGCGTCGGACTCGGTACCGATGGCCAGGGCTTGTGTGAACGATTGAAGATGCAACTGCCCCCGAGACGCATTAGCCGTCACTTCCGAGTCACGCATGAACGCCCGGTACATGATCCAATCCAAACAGGGGGTAATATAGCGATCATCAACCTGAACCGTTTCACCAGATTCGACCATCGCTTTCGTCAAGGGGGTCGGAAGAATGCTGAGCACCAGCTCGATACTGACCCCTGCCTTCACGCCGGGATAGAGCCAGAATGCGGTGATATTGGTGGGCTCATGGATGTAGAGTTCAGCCTCTTCTCCACCAGTGCTGCTGGCCCAGCCAGGAATAAGACTTTCCAGGTCTGCGCGGGCCACGTACCGGATAGATTTGCCTGTGCGCGTGTTACGCTCAATGTCGATCAGCTTGATTGTGCCTGCAGGGGCCGTCTGGCGGGTGCCGGCAGCACAGGAGAAGGACTGCGTCTTAATGAAGATGTCCGGTCTTGCAGTAGCAATCGCGGAGATTGCGCTGTTGTAGTAGGAGATTAAGTCCTCTATCCCCCACCCGATGCGCTGCGTATCCGTTAACTCACTCGATGCTCTATTCAATAATTCGCTGACCAGCATAACTCACCTCACATCAGAAGAAGTGTCGCTTTCGAATAGGGTTCTGGATCCTGGCGTTTTCGGTGTGCTCAATGCGAAACCGGTACGCGTCACGGATCCCGTCATAGAACTTGCGGCGGTTAATCTGAGCCAGTTCATGATTGGTCCATGGCTTGGCTTGTAACTGCTGTAAGAGATATGCAGCCCCACAAGCCAACTCGTGCGCATAGCCCTCCACCAAGGCGGCAGGGATCAGTGTTGCGCTCGGCAGTGGCTCAATGGCGCCGATGATGCAAACCTGGTTAAGAGGCGCCATAAAGCGAATGGACTCGGTGGACTGCACATGGAAGTACTTACCAGGCGTCAGTAAATGGCCTTCAGCGGTGATGCGATGGATCGCCGACCCCGTCACCTGCGGCGCCCGCACCTCCTGTCTAGCCTGGCGATTGATGCTGCTGGTCATCGCAAAGCTGACGGTTTGCCCCTCGAAGACATGGTCGAACGTCCGTTCCAGATGGACCAGCATGCTCTCTTTACAGAAAATGATGGCGGCCTCGATGAGATTGCCATGTACCAAGGCATCAGCGCCTTCTGTATGCGGCAAGTGAAGAACCCGCTGGCGAACCAGCGGGATCAACACAGCGGGGCTCACCAGTCGGCTATCTTGTACCGGTACCATCACTCGCCGCTATTCTCGGTGACCAACTTGGCTTTCAGAGCATCACGCACTCTCAGCCGGTAATCCCCAACTTTTTCCTGAGCACCTTGCGGGGTAATGTCCAGGTCTTCCCCGACTACCAGCGTTGCAAGCTGAGCGGAGGTCAACTTGGCCAGGTCTCGACCATCCACCACCATGCTCTGCTCTTCAGCAAGGCGTGCAGCTTCCTCTGCTTGACGCTCCAATTCTGCAGCCGCCTCTTGGGCAGCCCGCTCCTGGCGTTCCAGCTCGTCGGCCAGGTGCTCAGCCCGGATCCAGACCGAGGGAAACTCCAGCAGTTGCATGGCGATGTGGCTCTCGATATCCACAGGCACATGGCGCGGAAACACAAGGCGGCTCCCGGTCACAGTGTCTTTCTTGCTCAGCTTCTCGCCGATGTACACCACAGTAATTTTGTCGCTCACGGCAATAACTCCAATCCAGTAATGAAAAAGCCCGGCACAGGGCCGGGCGCGGAGGTGCTGGCAGCCTTAAAGGTTGCCCACCACTTCATAGTGCAACTTGAGCTTGGCGATACCTGTTGCCTTGCCCCCACCAATGGTGAGGGTGATCTCTTGTCCCTCCTTCGTCAGAAGGTCATCAACCGGGTAATACTTGGCCACTGCTGCTGCCGTTCCCTCTGCATTGATGATGGTGGTATTGCCAATCTTGGCTGTGATGGTGGTATTCGCCCCCAGCGCGGTAGTGAACAGCGTTACCCCCACGACCTTCAGGTCGGGCTCAACCTTGTCGCCGAACGCAACGACATCGCCAGCCGGCACGGCGGCCAGCTTGGCCACCAGGGTCGGGGAAATAGAGAGGTTGCCGAAGGCACCAACAAACCAGCGGTACGCTTTGGCGATCAGGGTAGTCTTGGCCATGACATGGCTCCTTATCGAGTCAGATAGAGAATAGGGGCCTTGAGGCCCCTTCCTGCTGGTGCTTAACGGCCGACCGGGCTCACCGCGGTATCGAGTACCATGCAGCCATGGTCCTGGATGTTGCCGTTACGCTGCTTGAAGCGGATCTTCTGCAGACCGGATACCCAGTGGATGGAGATCTCGGTGCTGTTGCCGTGGTCGGTTTTCTCTTCGTGCATGCCAAAAGAGCCGCCTTGCTCGCCAGAACCAAATGCGTTGGCCAGCGCCTGTCCGCCCAGCAGGACCGCGCGGTCGATGGTGGTACCGGCAACCTTGTCTACCTCCATACCGGTTTCAGAGTTGACGTCACATACCTTGACGGTACTGCCCTGGTTGAAGCGAATGGGCAACCCCTTGTACTCCTTGACCAGGATGCCACGCCACATGGCGCCTTCGCCGCGGAAGATAGGATGGTTCCAACCCTTTGCACGTTCAGTGGCTGCGATCTGCATGGCCTGCCAGTCCTTGCCAGAGCTGGAGGTGTAGAAGTCGTGCCACTGGCGAGGGGTGACGTAGAGCACAAAGAGCGGCTCTCCACCCGAAGGGTCTGAGTGCATGCGGATCGGCTGGATGGGGTTAGCCATCTCGGAGAGGAACAACGCCATATTGTCCACGCAGCCCAAGTTGAAGCGGTCTGCAGCATCGATGGACTCGAAGGTCGTCGCGTCACCGCCGAAGAAGTGACGCTCGTAGGTCGGTGCCGTGATGGGGTTGATCATGATTTCGGCGAACTCCTCATCATCCGCCAACGGCAAGATGATATCGGTAGCCGCGTAGTCGCCACGTGCCCCAGCCAGCTGGACAAAACCACGCTGGTCAACCAGGCGACCATAGTAGCCATCTGCCAGCAGCACCCGAGCGGTCTTGATGAGGTCGTGCTTGGTGCGCTTTTGGCTCATCTTGCCACCAGCATCCACACCGTGGCGGGACTGGTTGATCGTCAACGAAAAGTCTGCAAAAGAAAGGCTTTCCAGACGACCAGCCAGTTTCTTATCACCCATAGTCGGGCGGCCAGAGAGCTGATGGAACAGCTGCATATCTACTTCGTCACCGGCGGTTTTGCCGAGATCAGAGATACGCACTACCGGGGCTCCTGCACTGGTCTGCTTGCCACCGTTGATTTTGACCCCTTTTGGGGCCTCTTCGGTCAGCATGTTAACCAGCGAATGGGAGCGGTTGGCCGCAGTAAACAGGGCGGCCTGCAGAATCTTGTTGGCTTGCGCCGTAGTGATTTGGGTCATGAACCTCTCCTACAAAAACAAAAGCCCCGACGTGGTAGTCGGGGCTTTCTTGTAACCTGGGTTGTTGATTTAGAACCCGGCCTGCTCCAGCAAGGCCTCCATCTGGGCCTCAGACATGGAGCTCATCTCACCGATAAGCTCTGCCTG